>JALVDO010000167.1 GCA_027008975.1 Saprospiraceae bacterium
AAATGGTCTAAACTCAATAAAGCGATGGGTCATAATAGCTTCCCCTGCCGTAGCCGTCAGCATTTGACTACGCAGCCCGATAATACCCCTTGACGGGATGGTAAACTGTAACAGGACACGCTCCCCCTTGGTCTCCATCACCTCCAACTGTCCTTTTCGTTTTGTTATCATCTCAATTGCCTTACCGGAAACGCTTTCAGGAAGATCAATATTCAACTCCTCGACTGGCTCGTGTTTGACCCCGTCTATTTGCTTGATGATTACCTGTGGCTGTCCGATTTGCAGCTCGTAGCCTTCACGCCTCATCGTCTCAATCAGTACCGACAAGTGCAGTACTCCCCGACCATATACCCGGAAGGATTCACCTGTCTCACCGGGCTCAACCCGCAAGGCAAGATTTTTTTCCAACTCCTGTTCGAGGCGCTCTTTCAGGTGACGGGAAGTGACGTATTTTCCTTCTTTTCCAAAAAAGGGCGAATCATTAATGGTAAAGAGCATACTCATCGTCGGCTCGTCAATGGCGATGGATGGCAAAGCTTCGGGATCCTCAATATGTGCGATGGTATCTCCGATTTCAAAATTTTCGATACCCGTAATACCGCAAATCTCTCCTGCTTCCACCTTATCCACTTCTTTTCGGCTAAAGCC
Source organism: Saprospiraceae bacterium (assembly GCA_027008975.1). GTDB lineage: Bacteria > Bacteroidota > Bacteroidia > Chitinophagales > Saprospiraceae > JALVDO01. The sequence goes on from JALVDO010000167.1 coordinate 649, forward strand.
GTCAAAGACAAACAAACCTTTGATTTTATTTCTTTGGATAGTACCCTCTTTTTTCACCAGAGCGACCTGCTTTCCGTTTTCCAGAATACCGCGGTGCAATCGTCCGACGGCAATCCGACCAATATACTTGGAGAAATCCAGCGAGGTGATTAGCATCTGCGTATTACCTTCTTCCACCGTTGGCTTCGGGATCACTTCGACAATAGTATCCAACAAAGGCAGGATATTATCCGTCTTATCCCTATAATCGAGGCTCATCCAGCCAAATTTGGCAGAACCATATATCGTCACAAAGTCCAGTTGCTCCTCTGTAGCATCCAACTCAAACATCAGGTCAAATACCTTCTCTTGTGCTTCTTCGGGTGTACAATTTTCTTTATCTACCTTATTGACCACAACGATGGGCTTCAATCCCAGCTCAATGGCTTTTTGTAATACAAAGCGCGTCTGAGGCATCGGTCCCTCGAAGGCGTCCACCAATAGCAGTACGCCGTCTGCCATATTCAATACGCGCTCCACCTCACCACCGAAATCGCTGTGCCCCGGGGTGTCGATGATATTAATTTTTGTCCCTTTATAATTAATGGAGACATTTTTGGAAAGGATGGTAATTCCTCTTTCTCTTTCCAGGTCGTTATTATCCAGCATCAATTCTCCCGGCTTATCCCGCTCGCTGAACAACTGACCAGCCATCAACATTTTATCTACAAGTGTTGTTTTCCCGTGGTCAACATGGGCAATGATGGCTATATTTCTGATATCTTGCATGCAATATTCTTTTAGTAAGCACTCAAAAAAAAATCCCATCAAAATTGACGGGATTTTTTTGAAGGCGCAAAGGTATGAAAAATCCTGATAAGATGCTGGATTTACCTGAATTAAAAAAAAAATTGGCAGGGTGCTGCGTACCCCACCAATCCTTCATCTGGCATTTTGTTTTTATAATTACTTATTATTACTCCTGCTCAGTAGCCGGTTTTTCCTGCTTTTCCTCACCCTTTGAGTTCGCAAGATAAGTAGGCAGACTCAAGCCTGACTGCCCCATAAACTCATCCAACGCGGGTACGGCTTTGAACAGGTTGCTAACAAATCCTGCTGTGCTATCTCCACTACCACCGTCGAATACCGTCACCTTATCGAATTTGATATTCTTGATGGCGTCTGCCTGAATAGTAGCGATATTTTCGACCTTATCAACCATTAACATACCGATGGCAGCCTCAGCATTGCCTCCGGCGGAAGACACCATCTTCTGGAATCCTTCTGCCTGTGCCTGCATTACTTTCTGAATACCTTGTGCCTCGGCGATATATTTTGCCAAGATGGCATCCGCTTCTCCCTGCGCAACTTTTTTGATTCGGGCAGCTTCGGCTTCCGCATCGAGAATGGCTTTTTCTTTGGCGATGGTCGCCTGTACGATTTCGACAGCTCTTTGAGCGGCTAATTCGCGTTCTGCCTTTGCCTGCTCAGCCTCCTTTTGAGCTTTATAAGCAGCTTTTTCCGCCTCAGCCTGTGCGGTTTTTTCCGCTACTTCTGCCAGTTTGTTGGCTTCGGCTACTTTTTGTCGGCGCTCTGCATCGGAGGTCGCGATTTCAATATCTGCCAGGTTCTTCCCTTTGGTGGCTTCAGCAGCGGCATTTTTCTCACCGATTTCAGCAAGAGAGTTTTGTTCTGCGACCTTGGTACGCTTTTCTTTACTGGCTTCCGCCTGTCCAATGGCTCCGGTACGCTCTTCGATGGCGACTTTCACTTTGGCTTCGTTGATGGCTTTGGCAGCAGCCTCCTGACCGAGTGCCTTGATATAGTTAGATTCATCGTGAATGTCTGTGACGTTGACGTTGATTAAATCCAAGCCAATTTTGTGTAGCTCGTGTCCGACGTGCTCATACACAGCGCTGACGAATTTATCTCTATCCGAATTCAACTCCTCAATATCCATATTGGCAATCACCAGTCGCATCTGTCCCATGATAATATCATGAGAAAGGCTGCGAATAGCGCCTGAATCCATGCCCAACAACCGCTCGGCAGCTGCCTGCATCAAATTGGGCTGATTGCTTATCGCAACAGTAAATTGTGCAGGGACGGAGACCCGGATATTTTGCTTGGAAAGCGCATCCTGCAAATTGACATCAATCGACATTGGCTTTAAATCCAAAAAACGGTAATCCTGAATGACCGGCCAGACAAACGCCGCCCCTCCGTGGATACATTTAGCGGAGCCTTTCCCCGTCTTTCCATAAATGACCAATATCTTGTCCGAAGGGCATCGCTTGTAGCGCGATATAAAAAACATCAACAGCATAAAGGCGACCACCACTACAAAGACGATTGGGAGTATGGCCGACAAATTGGGTCCATCACTTTGCGCAAAAACAGATTGGGTCGAGCCCAAAAGCAATAGTGCAATTAATACAATTTTGGGTGTCTTGAAATGAGATTTTTTCATAAGTACTTTTTTTTTACAGTTAGTTTATAATGTGAATGAAGTGACCATGTGTAACTATGGTAACTACACTTAAAAAGTTTAGCATCTTAATTTTTAATGATTTTAAATCCTGACAACCACAAGGCAGTCATCCTCGGTATTGGTCACCATGACTTTTGTATTGGTGGAAAGCGCCTTGCCGGATTCTTCTTTTGCGGGAAGTTCCCTATCGACACCATTTATCTCAATGGTAATCCTGCCGGTGCCGTTTTTCGGTATAGGGACGTAAACCCTGCCCGTCTTTCCGACAGCTTCCCAAAGTTCGTAATTGCCTTCCTCCTGTTGGCGAAGGAGTAGCTTGAAAAATTGAGATAAGATAAAAATAGCGATAATCCCGGCAATAATTCCCGAAGTCAGTGCAATTGTCCACGACCAGTCGGAATTGAGCACAATAGCTCTCGCAGTAAAACTTGCTATAGAAAAGAAAGTCAGCCCCGACTTGATAATCCCCAGACCACCGGTATCTGCATCTCCGTCTCCATCCACCCCATGCCCAACATCCAAATCGCCATCCAAATCAAAACCGGAGAGAATCGACAATAACAAAAGGATAATTAATAATCCTCCGGCAATCATGCCTGTCCATAATAATATGTTTGTCAGATTATCCATAGTCGTTCGTTTTGTGGCCGAGAAAAAAATCTTTCCGACGATGGTACAAAGAAGTGGAAAAGTCACCTTTTTTCCAAAAAATTAAGACAAGTGCTAGGATTTTCACGATTTTACAAGGAGAATGTCGATTAGTGTTGTAGGAATACTCGCTGCGACCTGTGGTCACAATGCGGATATTGTGCCGCCTTCTAGCCAAAATCACGCTAATACATAGGTTGAAAACCTGAACTTTAGTCCGTTTTGCGACGACACGTCGCAACGAGCAGTCCGGTTTTTTTAATTTTTAATTGTGTTGGTGCTGGCATGGGAAGGCGGAAAGGTGATAACCTCCCTCTTTCCAGTCGTGAGGCAAGCTTCAACGCCCCCAAGGGCGTGAAGGTGTCAACTTGCCGCCTGTTGTCCGGAAGAAGAATTACTATCATATACTTTACTTGTTTAAATTCGGAAGGCAGTGGATAACCTTACAAAACCGCTCAATTTTTCCGCACCCCGATCTTTCTGTCTGGTACAGACACGTCTGTGCGTCAGCTCGGAGTGCGGAAAGACCAACGTCAGCTCGGGGTGCGGAAAATTTAATCCCCAACCATTTATTTTATGGTATTGCAAAAATCACAATATTAACTT
>JALVDO010000168.1 GCA_027008975.1 Saprospiraceae bacterium
ACTGAAAGGAGGGAGGCCTGCCACGCCTTCAGAATTTGATATAATAGCTCCCAAAAAAATCAACAAAAGTTTATCCATTTTTTATGAAAACCTGCTACCTTCATCCCCATAAATTCAGTAAGGTCATGAAAATTAACAGAAAAAAATTTTTCAAAGGTTTAGCACTTGCAACCATCTCCACTCCATTTGTGTTGAGAACCTTTATCGGAAAAAGCAGCGCTCAGGCTGGTGATAATCAGTCGCCTAATGTCATCACCAATAAAAAATACAAATGGAAGATGGTCACCACCTGGGGACCAAATGCTCCGATATTAGGTGATGCCTGTTCCTATTTTGCCGACCTCGTTGAAAAGCTCTCTAATGGTCGGATGAAAATCCATATTTATGCGGGGGGAGAACTCGTTCCTGCGCTTCAGTCATTCGATGCAGTACGCAATGGCAGCGCCGAAATTAGCAATGGTGCATCCTACTACTGGGCGGGTAAAAATCCGGCTTTTCAGTTCTTTGCGACCGTTCCCTTCGGGATGAATACCCAGCAACTAACCGCCTGGCTGTTTCAAGGCGGAGGAATGGAACTGTGGAGAGCATTATATGCCGACTATAAAGTCATCCCCTTTTATTCCGGCAGCACAGGTGTACAAATGGGTGGCTGGTTCAACAGGGAGATAAACTCCATTGACGACCTCAAAGGATTGAAAATGAGAATACCCGGACTCGGTGGTCGCGTACTCGAAAAGGCAGGTGGCAGTGCCGTCCTGCTTGCAGGAACTGAGCTTTATACCGGACTGGAGAGAGGGGTTATCGATGCCACCGAATGGCTCGGCCCCTACCACGACTACCTGATGGGCTTCTACCAAATCGCCAAATACTACTATTCGCCGGGCTGGCATGAACCAGGAACAGCGTTGGAGTTTTCCATCAACAAAGAAAAATACGAAGCCCTGCCAAAAGACCTTCAGGCAATCATTGAGACAGCAACTTATCAGGCTGCGACCTGGTTTAGCACCAAAATGGAAGCCATGAATGCCGAATACCTGCAAAAAATACAAGCCGAAGGCATACATCCCAGATTCTTCCCACAGGACGTACTCGATGCCCTAAAAGGCTACACCAAAGAAGTTATCGACGACTTGGTGCAAAGCAGCCCGGATGGAGCCAAAGTATATGCCTCTTATTCTGCTTTCCGCAAAAAGATTATCCCTTGGTCAAATTTAACCGAAAAGGCATTTTACAACCGTTTACAATCTTCTCCCGACAATGGTTAAAAACGCCAATTTATCATCAGGTAATAATTGCGTCCGGCTTGAGGGTACAATCCCTTATCCACGTAGTTTTGGTCACCGATTCGATAACGGTAAGACCATGCATTGCTGACGTACAATTGGTCAAAAACATTCTTCACAAAAAAGCTTAATCGCAATTTCCTTGTCCATTTGGAAGGCATATCGTAGGCGACACCCATATTTGTAAATGAGTAAGCGGCTAATTGGTTATTTACATCCATCGCCAAATCGATAAATTGACGGCCAACGTACTTGGTTTGCAAATCAAATTGCAAGCCCGCTTTTCTTGGTTTGTACGTAAGCATCAAGCCACCAATAACAGCGGGGGAAAAGGGCAAATCCGTCTGTGTATGGGATAAAACCGTCTGTGTAAGCCAGTTGAAATCTTCATCATAAGTATCAATGTATTCATCAAAAGCATCGACCTTATTCCGACTCAACGAGGTATTCATCCCGAACTCCAACTGGCTAACGGGCTGCCACTTCATTTGCAGCTCAACTCCAAGGCGACTGCTTTTCGGAACATTTATACGAGTATATTCTCCGACATCATTGATGCGTCCTGTTAGCGCCAATTGATTTTTATACAGCATTTCGTACAAGTTTGCCTTCCATGCAAATTTTCCAAAAACACCATTCAGTCCTGCTTCAATATCAAACAGTTGCTCGGCTGTTGGCTGTTTTGAAACCGGGGTGTCCACCAAATCATTCCTGTTGGGCTCCCGATTGGCAACGGCAGCCGATAAATAAGCACCAAGTCCTGTATTAATACTATAAGTAATCCCTACTTTGGGGTTAAAAAATAAGTAGTTAACAGCCAATTGCTCACGATTTAATTCATCATTCACACCAAGGAAAGAATAATCTACTTTTCGCAATTGCATATCTCCGTAAACACTCACCTTTGGGTATATTTGATAATTAATCTTAGCAAAGACATTGCCATCATTCTTGTTTGCATCCTCATCGTAATAGATGTGGTCATTTTCGGTATTTGCGGGATACCTCGCCCATATTACCTTACCGAAATGCCGCCCTACATATTGATGGTAAGCACCACCGAAAGTCAGTTTCATCCGGGTATCATTTGAAGTATAAACACCCGTCAGCAAACCACCATAAAAGTCATTCTCCAACCACCGTTGCCTAATCAAAGAAGACGGTGGCATGGTATCTAAAAGCATAGGGGTAGGAAGACCGTATTCGGCATAATTTTCATCGCCCTTATACTCTTCGTAGAAGCCTCCACCTCTTGTATAGTGCAGCGCAGCCTGCAATTTAAAATTACTACTGATCTGCTGATCAAAAAACAATTGAAAGTGTTGCTGTCTGTAGTCATCCACCTGATTATCGTAGGGTTCATCTTGCTTTTCAGTACCTGCCGGATTAAAAGTGCGCGTTTTCTCATCATTTGCCAATTCCTCCCCTATTCCATACCAAGCCTGATAAGTCACTTCATGTCCTGAAAAAATGTTAAATCGCAACATCGAAGCATTCCCCAAATAAGCGATTGAAAGCGCATGACTCGACAAATCAGAAGAAGCTCGATCAATATATCCATCTGAAGTAATCTTAGATAACCGACCGTTGACAACAAAGTGATTATTTAAAATACCCGACCCGAAACTCAAACTGCGCTTCACGGTATTAAATGAGCCAATCGCCCCTGTAAAGCCGGCATAAGCGACTTCTTTGAGGTCGTTTGTTCCCAAATTGATACTGGCTCCAAAAGCACCTGAGCCATTAGTGGATGTGCCCACGCCGCGTTGAATTTGAATATCGTCAGCACTCCCTGCAAAATCGGGTAAATCAACCCAATAGACCCGTTGGGATTCGGCATCGTTTAGAGGAATCCCATTAATCGTTACATTAATTCGCTCACCATCAGACCCGCGAATCCGCACCCCCGTGTAACCTATCCCTGCTCCGGCATCTGAAGTCGTCACCACAGAAGGTGTCCATTGTAATAGAAACGGCACATCCTGTCCTAGATTTTGCTTTTGCAAAGCCTCCCCTTCTATCCGGTCAAAAGCAAAAGGTGCATTCTCCGCTGCCCTTGTCGATTGAATGACCAGCTCATCGAATGAAAACGCAGCTTCTTTCATGGTGATATTTAGCAAAAAGCGCTCTATCTTCGGTTTCACTTCCACCGACTTTTTAACACGCTCATAGCCGATAAAAGAAACCACGATTTCGTGTTTTCCAACCGGAACATCGCTGATTGTAAAACGCCCATCCTTATCACTAACAGTCCCACGGTTAAGCTCGACAATGACGATATTCGCACCCGATACAGGTACTCCTTCCACATCGGAAACACGCCCGATAAACTCACATTGCCCCTGTAATACAGGTATCAAAAAAATAAAACTCAAAATTGAAAAAATACTCCTCATAATAATTAAATTAAAAATTATTGTTAAGGAGTGCGATTAGACTCCGGGAATAATATCCCCTTATTATACTTTCCCTTCCCGGCATTACCCGGGCAGGTTCCTGTGCATTTGTTACAACGAATACACAAAGGGTATAATCTCAGCCGTGCGGCACCCCAATATTTTCGCAAAGGTAAGGCTTTTATCCACAAACTGAGAATAGTGTTTATAGAATTTTACACAACCCTATTCTTCAGTTCCTCCAAGAAGCCTTTTAAGTTTGTCAACCGTTCAATCAACTGCAATTTTTCTTTGTCGGCACCTTTTTGGCGGGCTATTTCTTTTTTGGCACCATCAAGGGTGAACCCCCTCTCCCTGAGCAGATAGAGAATTTTTTTTAATTGCTCGATATTTTCTTTGGTGAACCGCCGCTCTCCCCTGCTATTCTTGTGGGGCTTCAGAATGTCAAACTCCCCCTCCCAATAGCGTATTTGCGACTTGGAAATCTCGAACATATCAGCCACCTCGCTGATGCTGTAATAACGCTTGAGGTCGTCAGCGTTTTCATCAAAAATAGGTATCTGTGCCATCCTTGCTGCTTTTAGGGTGAAAAGGTAAGAACAATCTCACTAAGAAGCAAGAAATTCATTGTTTTTATCAATTCCTACAAAGCTGTAAGCAAGCGGACATTTTCCTTACCCAAAATTGTTATATCTTTACGCTTCAAAAAAAATCCACCGCATGAGTTATTTAGATACAACCAAGAATGTATACAGAGATGCAGCCCTCACCCCCGACGTAGGTTTATGCTGTACCACTACGCCGATTTGGCAATTGCCCGAATTGGATATCCCTGTCAAAATGTTAGAGATGAACTACGGCTGTGGTAGTACAGTCCATCCTCGTGATTTATCCCATAACCCGACCGTGTTGTACCTCGGTGTTGGCGGTGGAATGGAATTATTGCAATTCTCATATTTTAGCAGACAAAAAGGGAAAGTCATCGGTGTTGACATCGTTGACGAAATGATGAATGCCTGTCGGAAAAATCTGATAGAAGCTGAAAAACTAAATCCCTGGTTCAAAAAAGAATTCATCGAATTGCGTAAGGGAAACGCGCTAGACTTGCCCGTTGAAGACAGTAGCGTAGATGTCGTTGCCCAAAACTGCCTTTTTAACATCTTCAAGGCAGAAGACCTTAAAAAGGCTTTTGCCGAAGTATTTCGCGTACTCAAACCGCATGGACGACTCGTCATGTCTGACCCCGTCTGTGAACAGCCTATGTCTGAGGAATTGAGAGAGGATGAACGACTCCGGGCTTTGTGTCTGACAGGCTCATTACCCCTGAAAGAGTACATCAAAATGATAACAGATGCTGGCTTCGGAACAATCGAAATACGCGCTAAGCGTCCTTACCGGATACTGGACACGAAGCACTATGCGACTGATAAAAACCTATTTATCGAAAGTGTTGAAGTATGCGCCATCAAGGATCCAATGCCGGCTGATGGCCCTTGTATTTTTACTGGAAAAACCGCCATATACTTTGGTGATAATGAATACCTCGATGACAAAAAAGGGCACGTGATGCTACAAAACCAGCCATTGGCTATCTGCGATAAAACTGCCGGCGATTTGGCGGCTTTAGGCCGAGATGACATTTTCATTTCCGAATCAACTTATTTTTATGATGGTGGAGGGTGTTGTTAACCGTCTTTTGATTTTATCCAAATTTTTCTTATGAAAAAAATAGGATTACTTTCCGATACCCATAGCTATATGGATGAGGAGATATTAACAGCATTCAAAGACTGTGATGAGATATGGCATGCAGGCGATATTGGCGATTCGATAGTCCTTGACCAACTGGAAGAATACAAACCCACGCGTGCCGTCTACGGCAATATTGATGAGCAGGCATTACGACATCGATTACCGGAGCACCATCGTTTTCAACTGGAAGGGCTGGACATTTGGATGACGCATATCGGGGGCTATCCGGGCAAATACGACAAAAGGGTACGTGAAAGCATCCGCGCTAATCCTCCCGACTTGTTCGTCTGTGGACATTCGCACATCCTAAAGGTCATGCCGGACAAAAGGCTAAATCTTTTGCACCTAAACCCGGGAGCCTGTGGTCACCACGGGTTCCATAATATGCGCACCTTACTGCGGTTCACACTAAATGATGGAAAGATAAGCGATATGGAGGTGGTGGAATTGGGGCGACGTGGACTTATAAAACGGTAGCTACCCTATACCCCAATCCTTTGCTTTAAAAGACTTGCGTTTATCCTTATCAACGTGTCGCTGATAATAGGACTGGTAAAGTGCCTCCTGCTCCGCCGGACTCATGGGCAAGTGCTTATCAAACATTCCCGCCGCGAGTCGTTGCCTGAGTGCTTCATACAGCGTCACGGCACAAGCCACCGAAATATTTAGGCTCTGCACCATGCCCATTTGAGGAATGATGAAGTTACCATCACAGTGTGCCAGTGCTTCCTCGCTAACTCCTGCATGTTCATTACCAAACAATAAAGCGATTGATTGCGTCATATCCACTTCAAATATAGATTTCGCCTCTGCATCAAGATGCGTTGCAAGGATGATGTCGTAATTGGAACGGACGTGTTCAAAACACGCTTCAACGCTATTGTACAGGTGTACATCAACCCAACGGTGGGCACCAGAAGCGGATCGCACCCCTAAACGAATATTCTCCATAGTGAGCCCTTCTTCGGAGTACAAGACAAAAATTTCGTTAACACCTACGGAATCGCAGGTTCGAAGGACTGCTCCAATATTGTGCGGGTCATGGACATTTTCCAAAATAACAGTCAAATTATTTTGACGTCTTGCCGCGACAGCTCTGAATTTGGCTTCCCTTTCCGGTGTAATCATGTCCTAATCGGCCTTTTGAAACTGGTAATCTTCAAATTTCAAAATATTGAGAAACTTATTCTCAAAATGGTCAATTTGATAAAAATCTACACCTGCATCATTGTTGTATAAGACCGGTTTAAATTCGTATCGAGTCAATAATTCCTGTGCGGGATCCTGAGGCAGGTAGTATTGAAATTTGGTGCCATACTTATGAATCATTCGTCCAAAGTAAAGCATGATATCATAACCCTGCATAGCTTCCTGTCGGGGCAGTGCACCGTATTTAGTGAAATACTTTTTGCGAAACTGTTTAATGGCATCAGAATTGGGGTCCACAAACGCAGCGGATGATATATGAACCTTCAACTTCTCATAATAACCATAATCAATTTTATCGAATTGCATCCATTGGGGCATCCCGTAAACCACGATATGGTTGTATTCTTGCCTCGAATCATCAATTTTTCGCAATAGAGAATAGACGAATGATTCCGACCAAGAAGGTACAATAAAGACCGTCGTATCGGACAATTCAATAAAAGGCATTAAGTCCATATCCTTCAGTTCAGCCGACTCTGAATCAGCAATAATCAGCTCGTGAAGCATAACGGTATCTTCCTTGCCAACGCTATTCAAGTATGCATCATAAAAATACTTCAATCTAGCCTTTTCATTAGGCTTAGATTTTGTCACCAGCACGATATTCTTCGGATCGTAATGCTTCAACACATCCTCCATTATTGCCTCGCAATGCGTCTTTAACGTTGGATTGACCTGCACATAATTGGGGTTCTTTGCTGTTATTTTTGAACTAGCCCCCTGGGGTGAAACAAGTGTAATATCTCTATCCATCGCATATTGTGCCATCTGGACGATGTTATCCTTGCGATAAGGTCCAATAATCAAATTGGCATTCCGAATATCATTCTTGGTCTGGAGTAGCGCCCCTACATAAGACGATGAAGCTCTTGTATCCAATACGGAAACATTGAGACTAACACCCTCGTTATCTAACACTTCTAACGCCATTTTTGCTCCGGCATAGAAATTGACTGCCCAAAGAGAATTTTCATATAACTCCGAAGCCGTTTCGTCAAATTTATGCCCTAAAAAAGGCAATGCCAGCACCACGTTGTAGGAAGATAGTATTTCGGAACCAATATCATCCACATTGAGAACATCAACCGGATTGACGTCAATGCTAATATCCGAAGATGACGCTATTGGGGGCGAAGAGGTAGTCGACACTTCCCTCCACATTATTGTATCCATCTTCTCGACAGGAAAATCTTCAATGACGATATACTCCCCGGTTTCGGGATCCAACACGCGCCTGCCGGGAATGGGCTTGAGTTCATCGTCTTTGACATTTGTCACCTCATCCGTTGAATCATCCTGAATTTTTTTGAACAATTCACACGATGAAAAGCTGGTCATAAACAAAAACAGCAAAAGCAGCAATTTACTCCCATTCGATGGTTGCCGGTGGTTTTGTACTAATATCATATACTACGCGATTTATGCCTTTAACATTATTAATAATTTCAGTAGAGACTTTTGCCAGAAAATCATAAGGAAGGTGACTCCATTCTGCCGTCATACCATCTACTGATGTGACTGCTCGCAACACAACTGTTCGCTCATATGTTCGCTCATCTCCCATCACTCCGACCGACTGAACGGGAAGCAAAACAGTTAGTGCCTGCCAAACATCGTCGTAAATATCGTCTTTTTTTAAGTTTTCTATAAATATATGGTCAGCTTCTTGCAAAATCCGTACTTTTTCGGGTGTTACATCCCCCAAAATACGAATTCCAAGTCCCGGACCGGGGAAAGGATGACGATTGAGAATCGCAGCCGGAACTCCTACTTCCCTCCCGACTTTTCGCACCTCATCTTTAAATAACATTCTCAAAGGTTCTACAATTTTCAACTTTAACTTATCAGGCAAACCTCCTACGTTGTGATGAGATTTAATTGTTACCGATGGACCTGTAACGGAAACAGACTCGATTACATCAGGATAAATGGTGCCTTGCGCCAGCCATTTCACCTCAGGGTGAGCCAAAGATTCTTCTTCAAAGACTTCCACAAAGACCCTTCCGATGGCTTTTCGTTTTTTCTCAGGGTCCGAAACACCCGCCAGTGCCGACCAAAATCGCTCTTTGGCATCGACGCCTTCTACGTTCAGCCCCATCCCCTTATAAGAGGCTAATACCTCTTCAAATTCATGCTTTCGCAAAAGCCCATTATCAATAAAAAAACAAAGCAATCTATCCCCAATTGCTTTTTTCAACAACATAGCTGCCACACTTGAGTCAACTCCTCCGGATAGTCCTAAAAGCACCTTGTCATCTCCTATTTGCTTACGCAAAGAATGGACAGCATCATCAACAAAAGAAGCCGGTGTCCACGATGCATGACAACCAACAATATCCTTCAGAAAATTATCGATCATCTGTTGTCCCTTGACAGAATGAGTCACTTCCGGATGAAATTGCAACCCGTAAACCGGAAATCGGTAGGCTCCGTCAATCGATTTAAAAGCGGCTACCTCAATACTCTCCGTGCTCGCTATCAACTCAAAATTATTCGGTATCTGTTTAATGGTATCGCCGTGCGACATCCACACTTGATGTTCTTTGTCGGAACCTATCCCATAGAATAAGGGATCTGGTTTGACAACGACCAATTTAGATTTTCCGTATTCCCTTTTATCAGAACGCTCGACCACACCCCCCAAATTTTGAGCGATGTATTGCGCGCCGTAACAAATAGCCAATACCGGTATCCTTCCAAGAATGGCATCCAAATTAAAAACCGGTGCTCCTTCCTCTTTCACAGAGGCCGGGCTTCCCGAGAGAACAACTGCCTTAATATCGTCCGCAAGGATAATTTCTTTATTAAATGGGATAATTTCACAATATACCCCGGTTTCGCGAATTCGCCTAGCGATTAGTTGGGTATATTGTGACCCAAAATCAAGAATGATAACCTTCTCAGCCATTGATAAATTATACTTTGTCGTAAAATACTCCGTCCGAAGAAACGAGCGATTGAGAATATCTCAACCGCCCGTTTTTTAGTTTTGCGTCTTTTATTCGATGTAAAGGTTGAACTCTACCCTCCTGTTTTTTTCTCTACCGGCTTTGTACATATTATCCGCAATTGGGACAGACTCGCCATAGCCCTTGTAGGACATTCGGCGTTTACTCACGCCCTTTGTCACTAGATAATCATAGCAGGCTTTTGCACGTTTTTCGGAGAGCTTTTGGTTGGTTTCCTTACTACCAATGCTATCTGTATGCCCCCCTATAGCGACTTTGTAATCGGGGTGTCGTTTCATAATGTCGACAATTTTATCCAAAATCGCATAGGAAGATGACTTTAACTTGGCACTTCCCGTTTCAAATTGCACGGCACTCAATGCCAAATCCAATGTCGCTTTATCTTCCTGAGAAAGTTGCGGACAACCATTATTGGAAGCCAAGCCCGGTTCATTTGGACACTTGTCGTCTTTATCTGCGACAGCATCCCCGTCTGAATCGGGGCACCCATTCATTGCCTTGGTACCCGCTGCTTTTGGACAATTGTCTTCTCTATCCATAATACCATCACCATCGGTATCAGGACAGCCCATGAATTTTTCCAATCCAGCTACATCAGGGCATTTGTCTTTTGCATCTTCAACCCCATCTCCATCGGTGTCGATAATAGCCACCTCGGGACATCCATCTTTGCCGGTGCCTCGCTCATCCGGACAGGCATCCTTATCGTCAGGGACGCCATCTCCATCGGAATCCGGACAACCCATGAATTTGGATAATCCAGCAACGTCAGGACACTTGTCATCATTATCAGTCACACCATCACCATCTTTATCGGGACAGCCATTTAGTTCAACCACTCCTGCAACGTTCGGGCAAAGATCTTCTGTATCGCGAATGCCATCGCCATCTGTATCCATGAATTTGGGAGTATCAGCGGCATTGTCCCCAAGTTGTATCATCAATCCAACTCCGAACTCCAAAGGACTCCGATAATCAGCGAAGCCAAAACGGTACCCTGCTTTGGTGGTCAAAAAGGTGTTTTGCCCAAGATAAAAGTTAAATCCAAGTCCAACGGGAGCTGCCGCGTGAAAATGCTTATCAAAATCATCATTAACAATACCAAGTCCGGCATAAAGGTAGGGATTGATAAACCTACGCTTTTTAAATGTGTTTAAAGTCAGTGTAGCATCCAAGGCTGCGGAAACAGCTGATTTGAACTTTGTCCCATCAGCATCCAGTGGCAGATTGGCCCTGTACATCCTCAATGGCACAGCCAAGCCCAAAAGGTCATTGAATCTGTAATCATACTCAAACTCAATGCCGCTTGTAAAATCAGCCCAACGGAACACGTTGTCTAATTGATATTGGTGATCAGCAAAATACCATCTTGTAGCAAAGCCATGCTTACCCACGTCATCCTGCGAGAACGCTATTAGACTCATGGTAATACTAACCAAAACAAGTAAAGTCAGCCTTTTCATACGCTTTTAATTTATTAATTATGAAGAAATATCTAGCCCATTAATCCCCTGCCCGCTTTGACGATTAATCCGTCCTTACCCAATTGCTTCAGCAAAGCATCTAAAATCCCATTGATGAATTCTTTGCTTTTATCCGTACTGTATATCTTTGCCAAATCTACGAATTCATTGAGCGTAACTTTAGTCGGAATGCTTTCAAATTGCAAAAATTCGCTTAACCCCATCTTTATTAATATCATATCCAGCAATGCCACTCTCTCCGAATCCCAATTATTCAATGCCGGCTCAATAATGTCAAGATAGGACTGATTATTATCATAAACATCCAACAGTAACTCTAATCCAAATGCTTCTACCGTATCGTGGTCAAGGGAGTATTTTTCATAAAAATTATCTTCGACGGGGAGTGATTTTATTATTTTCTTTATGGCTCCCACAACAAGGGATTTGTCATCCTGCCACAGTGCATTAAAATCTTCCTGTATTTCATTAAAGTTTTCATTCCCGGTCAAGTGTTTAAATAAAACTAAAAGAATTTGTCGATGATGATCAGGGGTGGAATCTGTCGTTAAATATTCCTGATAGGCTTCTGTTTTAGCAAAAGAAACGTACAAGTCTCTAATCTTGTCTTTATCCGTCCACGCTGGTATTTTATTTTGAGTAAACAGTCGCTGCAATCCATCATTTGTAACCAGTGATTCGATCAAAGGGTTGTCTCCTAACTTGGATGTGAATTGCAAATCCTTCGGAGTTGGGCGCAATTTTTTCTTTCTTCTTTCAGCATCATCCCTTGCATATCTTGCAATCCGAATAAAGTTGGATAATGCCAATAGAAAAGACTGATAAGACCGGGTAGTCAGTCTCTCATACCGCTGGATAACGGCATCTCTACTTACAGACTCATCTCTCATCATTGAGTACAACACCTGCATGACCTTAATTCGGACATTCCGTCTGCTTAACATACTATCAATTTTGAACTTCGATGCCCAAAGATAATTGATTAATTAAATATATTCAGCTAAAGCGGATAATTTAATTGCGCAGCAGCAAAAATAAGGTGCTTTACCCTTCAAATCACCGAAGTAAAACAACATCTCCGGAAAAAACTTCAATCTTCCCATCCTGAAACTCAACCTCTACCTCGTAAACAAATACGGCAGCATTCATTGGTTCGCCTCTGTATTTACCATCCCAACCAAAATCACGGTCGTTCGGCTCAAAATCTTCTCGTGCAAAAACAGATTCCCCCCAACGGTTGAATATCGTGAATCGATTAATTTTTACCACATTTGTTCCCGACTGAATATATAAAATATCATTGACACCATCATCATTTGGAGAAAAAGCCGACGGAATGAAAACATTGCGATTTTTGCGAACAAAAATAGTGACATTATCTGTACCAGAACATCCGTTGACATCAATAACAGTGACGGTAAACACCGTGGTCTCATCCGGTGAAACAACATTGACAAGACCTGACCCCTCTACCGAAACTTCTTTCTTTGGCTCCCATATAATAGTATCAACAACGGTGGAAGCAGGAATAGTTATCTCCAGGCGAACGCTATCACCACTTTCGATGGTATAAGGCTCTGAATCTACTTCGGGTATGTCCGGTAACAGAGAAACAACCAATTCCTCCGGCTGAGAAACGTTGAACTCCAATTCAGGTGAAAAACAACCATTGGCATCATAAATAACTACCGTATAAACGCCCGGCATTAATCCCGTAAACACGCTATTGGTCGTCAATTCACCATCATTCAAAGAAAACTTATAAGGAGGTGTTCCTCCATGAACATTGGTAAGTATAATAGCGCCATTATCATCTCCAAAACATGAAACATCGGAAATGGAAATATCGGCAACGGGCACATCATTCTCGACAGTCACAACGACGGAATCGTCCGCTTTACAGCCAAATTCATTGGTTACCTCCAGCGTATAAGTGCCGCCAGCATCAACATCTATCATCAAGCTGGTTGGATTATCGATCACGATGTCCGGATTATCAACAGTCCAAAAATAAGTACCCTCATCTGTCAAAGAACCACCCAAAGATGTCAATCCCATATTACAGAACAAACTCTGATCTTCCCCGGCATCGACATTGGGAAGTGGATTCACTACCACACTAACCATTGCTTCTGTATCCGCACATGGCTCAGCATTATCTATATGGTAAATAAAATTATACGTTCCTGCCGGATTATTGCCGACATCAAATGTTCCGGTTGCAGAATCAAATCCTGTAGCCGATTGTCCTCCGGCCTGCATCCATATACCACCGTCATCAGCCCCCTGGAGCAAATCCATCAACTGAACGGCTTCACCCTCTCCCTGGCAAAATTCCAATGATTCTAAAGTGGTGCCGGCAATTAACTCCTGATTAACCGTTATCTGCCAGTTTGCAGTAGAAGGATAACTACACAATGGATTCGTAATATCGGAAAAACTTACAATACTCAGGTCAATGTCCTCCGTTACATCTTCCAGGATAATAGGCTCACCCGAAGAGAGGGTAATGCTTTGAGCAACGCCATTTACCAGATAATCCACCTGAAAAGGACCTGTATTCACATCTGAAAAATTTAAAATCACGTTGGCCATTTCCCCCTGACACAAAGCACTTGGACCAATAAGGTCAACGGTCATTTCCGGACAATCACTCGCAAAACACTCTTGGGTCGCAGAGACAGTACCGCATGAATTATTTGTCAATGCTTCAATTGTTATAGAGACAGAAGTACCCGGTGCTAATCCGGTCACGGCATAATAATTTCCGGATAAATCACCCGCAGGTCCAATGACATTGTAATCATAAGCCCCCGGCACATCATCCCAATGGAAGGTAATCGAATTTTCGGTCGTTTCGCAGGTTATTACCGGAGCCGCAATCGGGTCTTCGACCAAGATGTCACCGGTAAAAGCCATAGAAGAGCAACCATTGTCCATAACGATTAAAGTAACTGTTTTTGTACCGGATGTATTCCAACTCAACTCATAGGGACCTTCATTCGAACCGGAAATTATTACACCGCCGTCAAAATCCCAACTGTAAGCGGCATTCGAACCGGCGTTTCCCGTAAACACAATAGAGGCGGTTCCTCCAACACATATACTATCAGGCATAGAAAAAGCTGCCTCGGGTAATGCAAAAACATCAACTGAAGTCTGTGCATTGTAATTACAGTTGCCCTCCGAATACTGCAGATTTATCACATGAGTTCCTGGGCCGGCTAAAGTAGGATCAAAGGTGGCATTAATAGCATCAACGCCATCGCCACTCCAGACGAAATTGCCATCACCTGCACCACCGGTTGCCGTAGCATTAAGTGACACGATAGAAACGTTTTCATCCAAGCAGATATCAGCTAGTTCCGGCATGGTAATGGTCACTTCCGGACAATCTTCGGCAACGCATTCAAGTGTAGCCGGCTCGCTATCGCCACAGGCTCCATCACCT
>JALVDO010000169.1 GCA_027008975.1 Saprospiraceae bacterium
TAGACCAAATTTCCATTTGACATCTGTTGAAAGCAACGCCCTACATTTGTAGCAATGGGGTTTAATTCATCCGTCCGGGTGCTGGCTATCGCCAGATAATTGGGATCATCGACAATGAAGACTGCTACTTGGTAGCCACTCAGCCAATAGTAATAACCAATATTGGTAATATACTTAAAAACGGGCTTCCCATCGGTTGTCCTATCCAAAGGAAACTGCCAGAGGCGCAATAAAGTGTCCTTAGCAGTCGGCTCCTGCCGAATGGCGGAGAAGCTGTAATAGTCGGGCATCCTTCTAGGTGAGAATTCGCTTTCCGGCGTCTCTGTCACCTTGACTTTTGTCTTTTTTGAGAAGTCCAATAAATACAAATCCGTCTGATTGCTATAAGGCTCGCCACAGGTGATGTACAACTCGTTCCGACTAAAGAAACTGGGCTGATTATTGTAGCCGTGCTCATTAAAATAAGTCAGAAATTGAGGATGCGTAAACTTATAAGTGGTATCCGTTGGTTGCTCAATATCAAACAAATAAATATTCGTATTCGGCAAGGTATTCTGTGCTTTCAACGAGACAAAAGCACCTATAAAAAATAAAATTACAGCAAATTTTTTATACATATCCTGATTTTTGCCCGTAAAGTTAGGTGTTTTACCGGATATTTAGCTATTTTTTTTTATTTTTCGTACTATCAGTTCTTTATCCTGGGGTTTGCAGGTATTTCATCATTGCTCCGCCCCACCTCTAGCCATTTCGTGAACATAAGCCCTCAAATCCTCAATCTGCTGCCGGCTCATCTTCTCCTTGGTATAATGTGGCATATAGGCTTTTTTGCCGGTAGCGGGCGAAGTACCCCAGCGAATGACCTGATAAGGAGAATAGCGGGTATAGCGAGGGAAGTGTTTATCCAAAAACCTAAAGGAATAACCGGAATTATCCAACACAAAAAAGGAATAACGCCCATCTTCGTGGCAATGGAGGCAGCTCAGTTCGTATATCTGTTTCCCTCGACTTGGTTCGCCCTTCAGTTTATTGCCTTCGCGCCTATTGTCAGGGGGGGCTATGAAAGTCGCAGGCGAGTAATCCAGATATTTGGATTTAATAAGGGTAACAGCTTGTCGTTTTTCCTGTTGTCCGCCCATCTCCAATGCTGCTTTGATGGTACGGTAGTCTTCATCGCTTAGGTCGAGATCGCTCATCTTCCATTCCAGCGTCCAGAAGTATGCCAAGATGGATTCAATTTCCCAGTCATCCAACTCGCGTCCCTGTGAACAGGCAACGGCACAAAGTTGGATGGCTTCGCGAATATTGTTCCTGGTTTTGTTAACGAGGTCGCCGTACTTTTTGTAGTAATCCCCATTGTAAAACTTGGTGCGATTGACGATACCGGCAAAGGTCGTACCCTGCAAAAAGGGAAGATTTCTCTCTACCACATACGGCAGGCGCGCATCCGGATCGGCGATAGCGAGGTCGGGGTCTTCCCGCTTGATGTTATGGCAGGAGGTACAGACAAAATGCTTGCTTTGTTTGCGCAAGCGACTCCCATTTACAGTATGACTAAATCCTTCCAATACAATACTTTTGCCATTTTCAACAGTAGCGCCGGGTATTGACAGGTTGGGCTTATTTGGGTTCTGTTCACCTAATAATTCCAAGACGCTGACGACGGACTGGTTTTCGTCCAACACCCCTACGTATTTGGCTTCCTTTTTGCCTATCAACCCCAGAGATATGATGGTAAAAGCCGATAAAATGGAAAGTGTGATATACTTCATTGCAAAATTTTTCATGCCTACAAATTAAACAATCGGGAAATGGTAAATCCAATCCTAAACTGCCCTGCCGACCAATCGGAGGTGGTATATGGAATGTAATCCGTTTCGACAATTCCTTTGGAGTTGGTCAGGTTGATTTGAAAAACGTGCCCCCCCGTATCAATATCAAAGCCAATGCCAACCGATGGATGATACCCCTTGGGCGAAGTTCGCTGACCCGAAACAGGCAAGGTCACATCCGCCAAAATGCCTATCACCTTGGTCAGTTGTAAACGACCGGCAGCGCCAATGCTCAGCACACCGTTTTCATCATCGTGGGTAACGAGATTGCGGTGGGTATAGGAAGGCGTCAGTTGAATGGATAGAGCATCCGAGAACTTCCGGGCTATTATCACCTGAAATGTCATTGCCATTCTATCTGTGAAGTCGGGAAAACTGGAAATACTACTTTGATTATTCGTCTTCTTCGCCGTAGAGGTCGAAAGCAATCCGTAGAGTGCCAAAGAGACCGGCATTCCCCCGTCATTTCGCTGTCGTAGTAATTTGTATTTCGCCGATGCATTAACCAATTGGCGAAGTCCGGTCTTTCCATCTGCTGTCGAGCCGGCACCTTTGGATCGATAAATACCAATATCAAAATTGTCCGTCGCACCATATTCGGCACCTATTAGCACATCTGCTGCATTTTCAAACCCAAAAAAAGTCTGAAATCCACCGGCAGCACCTGCGATATCCCCAAAGCGGTGCGTTATTCGAATATCTAATTTCTTCTTCGCCAACGTCTCGACAGAGTTGGTATTGATAACTCTTCTATCTTTGAATGTCCGGGAGGTGTATTCCTGCGCTTGAAGCGCTCCCAACATCAAAACAGCAATTATTGTAAGTATATTTCGCATAGAATATAAGGTATTTTCCATCACCCCGAGTCGATGACTCGAAATAATGAGCGTACAAATTTAATTTTCCGGATAATTATCAGCGATCCAGCAATGTATCATATCCAATTCTCCCGGGGTTAATTCTGTCGGGTATCCCGCAGGGGCGTAAGTGGGAGGCATACGTCTTTCCGAATTATCCTTTTGGGTAATAACCCTATCAAAGATAGCGCCATTTTCCAGCCGTGATTTCATCCCCTGATAAGTAGAAAAATCGCCAGGTACATCCCCATTGATGTGGCACCCCGAATAAGCACAGGAGCGATTGATAATGTCTGCTATTCCGCTATTATAAGAAATAGTAAGGGTGTCACAGGCGGCAGGCAGGGTATCTGCCGGCAATTTTTTGCTACAACTTTGTGAAGTGGTGGTAAGAAAACCGAGGATGAATACCAAGGCAAAAAATAAAAGTGTTTTTTTCATAATTAAATTTAAGGACGTTCATTAATACTAATTCAAAACAAAATATGTTTCAAAAAGTTATTCTTTTTTTGTAAGTTGTCATGTTTTTCTCAAATCAAATCCGAACTGCATCCCCCTCATTAATCCAGCCCACTTCTCCATTGGGTGCTTCGACTTTGTCCCACTCTCCTATTCTGTCAATAATCTGTAGCTTGGTTCCTTCCGGCAATTCCATCACCTCAACGGTCGATTCGGGTGCAGTACGGAGCTCAATCCCGCTTTTCAATACGATGGCTTTACGGGAATCTTCCTCAAAATTGCCTCGGCTATATCCCAATAACAAGAACAGAAGTGCCACCGATACCAAGCCTCCGCCAAGTACATAACTTCCCTGCCACCTACCCTTCTTCCAGTCGAGTAACCTCGTGACAATCATCCCTATTCCCAACCAAAACAATACCAAAGCCAACCAGCTCCAGGTATTGGAAGAGAAAACATCGCGCAGTCCCTGCCACGCTCTTTTCAGAAAGAACTCCGGTAAGGGTTTGATGCGTTTGATGATGCGTTTATTTGCTAGTTTTAGATTATTTTTCGCTTCTTTACTGAAAGGCTTATATTTGAGTGCCTTTTCGAAATAAAGGATAGCCGAAGGGAAGGCATCCTTTTTGAAGTAGGCATCTCCGAGATTATAGTACAATTCATAAGACTCCAGTCCTTGCTCCTCCAATGCTTTCCAGGTATCAATCGCCTTTTGGTAATCCCCGGACTCAAAGGCTTCCACGCCCTTCGCAAACCGCTCCTCAGCCGTCGTAGCAAAGACCTGCGTGCCCGCAAAAACAAACAATGCCAACACTAATAACTGTCTCATTTTTTCTATTATTTATTCTGTAATTATGCTCTATTTTGTGTCCCAGCTAGGTAGGAGTGAATAAATTATTCCTGCTAAAACGAACATTGTTGTGCAAGTCAATCCAACATCTCAATAGGTATTCCATCCACATTTTCGAAATGACGGTCTCTGGTTAACAAGGTAAGGTTGTGTTTGTGCTTTCAAGTCGTTCAATTTCCAATACACGCTTTGTAGTTTGATTTGATTTATTCGCACCATCATCACTATCAATTTTTCTTGATTCTTCGATTGCACTACTCAGAATTTGCGCCTCCTCTTCGTCAATAATTCCCGCCAGACTCAATATTGAAGGCTCTCCGTTCGCTATTTCACCATATTCGGTTTCC
>JALVDO010000170.1 GCA_027008975.1 Saprospiraceae bacterium
TCTGCGATTTACTCCAAATAAAGGGAGACATTAACGTCTTGATGAGGCAAAGATGAAGTACATTAAGAGGTTATGCAAAAACTGTTTTTAGTACTTGCCGAAGGGAAAAAAGAGGACGCCACCTAAACCATTATAAATAAAACAATATATAATCACCTTATTTAAATGATTTTATTTACTTATTCTTTTAAATTCTTAACTACAAGAAAAACGAATTGCCACTTTTTGGGGTCTAAGTTGAGCTATTTTTTTATCACCAAAATACGCTCCTACTTCAAGGTCTATTCCTATATTGAAATTATTATGCTTAAGTGTGTTAGGTATCATTTTAGTTATAGTTGTGTGTAGGTGGGGAGCGAGGTCTCCATACCTTCGTTCACACAAGGCTCCTCGCAAGCTTCACTATAGAGAAATACAAGTTTAAGTAGAATTGTTGTCTTAGCAAGCCGTCCTGATTTTTGGGGCAACCACATTTTCTATATTAGTCGTATTTGAGAAAAATTATGGTTTTATCCAATTCAGGCAATATGATATTCATTATTCTTTCATTAATTGCCAGCAATTGAAATTTATCAATCAGAATAAATTTACTATGCTTTATATTGTTAGTGAAACCCCGCAAAAAACAAAGAAACTCTTTTTGAATTGCTGTTAGGTCTGAACCGTTTTCTCCAATTTTGGAATCAAACATTAGAGCGTCATTCTTTGGTAACAATCGAGTCTTGAAAAATGAGAACAAAGCCTTGACATCATTTTTGATATTACGACTTCTTTCTTCAACGATTGCCTCATACACTGTTTTCCCAACCAAAGGAAACTTGGATGTACAGACGCTAATAGCTGATCTCAAGTGACTTGGTTTGACTTCTGATATGTTTGATTTATTGATCAGTATTTGACCTGAATAGTTTTTATTCAACCTCAAAAGTGTCTCAATAAGAGGCAATACCATACCAACATCATTTAATTCTAAATAACATAGCTGTTTTTTCTTTGAGATAAAATTTATTTTCGAAGTATGGTTGTGAAATTTTAAATCTATGATTTCAAGTCTCGGGTTATTTAATTTCAAGTCGACGCCACTGCTGTCATCTTGTTCTTGCTCCAAAATATTGATTAATTTCCTTTCAGAAATTTTCCCGAATTTGAGTACGGATTCCAATTTGTAAATTCTGCGGATAGCAGGAAAAAGTGTTTTGTATAAGAGTATAAAACTAATCAGTGCAGAAGCGTTAAAATTATTATCGGCTGATGACCTGTAGAATATAGCCAAGACTGCTAGTAATGTTGAATACTGAAGTAAGTAAATAAATGCAGAATTTAAAAGAAACCACTTATTATAGATTTTTGACTTGGCTAATATTTTCGAGGACTTGGACTTGTATCTCTTAATTTCAATCTCTGAACGGTTAAATGATTTAATCGTAATAATACCGGATAGAATCCTATTCACATAAGCAACTTGAACAGATGTCTGGTCTCTTTTTTTGAGAGATGCTTTTTCCAGTTTGAAATTAATAATTTTAATCAAGACATACCCTGCCACGATTAACGAAAGAACGACAATCCCCCCCAGATTATCAATGCGGAATAGTGCATAAACTCCTATCCCTAGAAGAATAAAATCAATCAAAATAGAGATGGTTCCTTTGCGATACCAATTCTTTAAACTATTAATATCTCCTGTATAGCGTAGCAAATACCTTCCAGTACCTTTCTTTTTATACGTATCGAGTGTAATCTTCAGTTGATTACTGAATAAGTAGTCTTTTATTTCTTTTATAAAGCGCTCGCTTTCATTACGTAAGAGTATTTCATAACAGAAGTAAAAAAGAAATCGTAAGATTATTATAATCCCGAAAAAGATTAGGAATTTGTCTGCTGTATTCCAAAATGCATTGGGAATAAACCCTATGAAGCCGAGTCGTTTGGAAGTATAACCTAAAACCAATTCATAATACTTTCCAACACTTATGGGGATAAGTAATGTGAAACAACTTGAAAGAAATCCCAATAAGATTATTAAGACTGAAATTCTTACCCTTTTAACAAGAAATTGTCGTACAAACGAATTGTTCTTTGAAAACATTATGATAATAAAGCATTTAGTTTTTCCGGAATAACAAAATCTTCAATACTGTAAATAGGAATGTTGGTTAGTGACTTGACTTCCTCTATCATTAAAGGACTTGCGGTGAAAAGTCCACTTAGCACCATTGGCTTTAAGCCTTTTTTTGTCAAAAAATCGATACCACATTTTATTGCCAAACTATCTCCACAAGATAAAAACACACCACCATTTATCAATTGCTTAAATTCAATATCTGAGAGTAATTGGTTGGTCTCATTTTGAAATAACCCGTCTGCAATCTCAATTATTACATGGTCAAGCTGTATTCGATTTGCTCTTTCAAGTAAAGCATATAATATTTCCTTAATTTCATTAATGTCCGTTAGGTATGTTGAAGGATACCCGCAACAGGAAAAATCTACTGCTGTTAGAGCTCCACAATCACGTGCAATCCTACAGTCTTTGGCATAAACGGTTCCGGTTAATTTAATGTAGCCCGCTTTTTTCCCGGCCATCAATGAACCTCTACAAAAAAAAGCTGCGGTCGTTGTTTTTCCGCTGTCCATGCTAGCCCCAACAGATAAGTATATTTTAGTTTTTGTACTTAGTTTAGTTGGCTTTGGAGTTTTTTCCTGATAAGCTTTAATTGTATTAATTACCTTTCCATTTTCGCTAATGGCATAACCAACTAATTCAACCTTTGTTGTACCAATATCATCAAACTTGGTATGCATACTTTCCAATTCTCCAATGACCCCTCCCTGTCCCAATAGATCATATGTCTCTCTATATCCATCAGGGACGTAGCCCTCAAATTGCTCTGAAGCATATCTTGCACCAAAGCAACACAAAATTAGATCTCCTTCGAAAATATGGTAATTTGTTCCTTTTTCACCTTGAATTGCTTTGTGTTTTCCTATCTCTTTTACTTTAAACAAGGCCACATCACCTGCTACCGGTTTATGACTAATGTTTTTAGAAGAATCAATTTTAAACTCCTCTACGCTCTTTGTAATAATACTTTTTTTAATTCGATTCGGAAATATATTTGCTCCTTGAATTGGCTGATGTTTTGCTATCTCTTTTACTTTGAGCATAACCACATTACCTGCTGTTGGTTTATAATTGGCAGCGTTTTTAGAAGAATCAATTTTAAACTCTCGCGCGTTCGTATTATTTTTTATCTTATTCATGATTATAAATTTAAATATGTTGAAATTCCTATTGTAGAATAATTGTGAAAACCTCTTCTTATTTTTCCTGAATTAGGATTGAGACTGTTTATGTCATTATTACCCAAAATATTCAGGTTGAACTCTCTTTGTTGTTCCATGTATATGGAAATGCTCATTTTTTTTGTAGGATAAATTTTTAGCCCTCCTCTCCATCTGTAAGCGTGATAACCATTTGGAGGGACATTTTCTGTTTTGTCTCCAAGATCATCATAATATTGTAGGGGCCGCCCACCAGAATAATAATAGATTTTTTGATTCAAGAAGGGGCGCAATTTTAGTGGCCATTTAGGATTTCGATAATAAATGTCGAAACGGAAAAAATAACGTTGTTTGAATTTTGATTTTTGAGTGAAGTAGTGCTCAAAATTTAAAGAAACTTTGCTACGAATCTTTTTGCTAAAACGAAACTTATATTTAATCCCCGAAATCAATCGGTGAACGACCGACTGGCTGGAATTAGTCAGTATAAAAGTAGGTTTCGTCCCTAAATAAACACTTAAGTCAGATATTTTATATTGTAATTTTACACTTGATTGAATAAAATTCGGTTGTAATTTATTATTAATTTCAAATGAATAAGTGTGATAGTATTCTATAGAAATCTTGTTTCCAATCTTTTTGCTTATACCGACACCTATCCAATTCATTAATTTGCCCTGACTAGGAATAGATTGAGCAAATATTGAAATACTTATAAAGTATAGTAGAATAATCAATATTATCTTTTTCATCTTTTAAATGTTTAATGAATGCCAATGTGCCAACAAATAAATATTGGGACATTCCAAGATAAATTTTAGTCGCCATAAAGGCTTACACACGAGGGAAAAGGATACCTCCCTCGGTGCAAATCTTAGGCTGTTTTCTATTTGGTTATTGGTAGAACAAGGGGGGAGAAGTTGTCGCTATTACCTTTGGAAGGTTAAAAAATCTGTCCCTCCATTACCCCCACTAACATGTGTTAACTGAATCAAATTATCTGTCTTCGCTAGAATATCCCAGTCTTCACTCAACTCTTCGAATGAGTCCGG
>JALVDO010000171.1 GCA_027008975.1 Saprospiraceae bacterium
AGAGAAGAAAAGGCGCTCAATATTGGCGACACTTCCGGCTTTCAGCAGGATGGGCGTCAGGATATTACTAATAGCGGCAGAGGCTGTTCGCGGCACATTGGATGCAATATTGGGGACGCAATAATGGATAACGCCATGCTTTGTAAAAGTAGGCTTCTGAATGGTTGTCAACCGCGAGGTAGCAAAGCATCCGCCCTGATCGATACTCACATCCACGATAACGGCACCCTGTTTCATATTAGCAACCATCTCTTCGTTAATGATAATGGGCGTTCGTCCTGATTTGGAATGCAGGGCACCAATAACGACATCTGCCTGTACCAATTCCTGCTCGAGATAAACGGGATTCAGCACCGAGGTGAAAAGATTGCGCCCCAACTGCTCCTGTATCCTTCTCAGCTTATAAATATTATTGTCAAAAACACGCACCTCAGCACCAAGCCCAAGAGCGACTTTAATGGCATTTTCAGCGACAACACCCGCACCGAGAATAACGACTTTCGAGCTGGGGATACCCGATATTCCTCCGAGGAGCATTCCCTTTCCGCCGTCTTGTGTCATCATCAATTGAGCAGCGATGTGCATGGCACTAATGCCGGCAATCTCGCTCATAATACGTACAATTGGGAAAGCGCCGGAGCTATCCTGAATATACTCCATTGCCAAAGCGATGACCCTTTTTTGCCGCAGCTTGTTGATGTAGTCTTCTGTGATAATGGGTAGTTGAAGGGGCGAAATTAGCAGTTGATTAGGGTGCATCATTTCGATTTCTTCCA
Organism: Saprospiraceae bacterium; assembly: GCA_027008975.1. Classification (GTDB taxonomy): domain Bacteria; phylum Bacteroidota; class Bacteroidia; order Chitinophagales; family Saprospiraceae; genus JALVDO01. Next base: position 777 of record JALVDO010000171.1, read on the forward strand.
CGGTAGGAGGAGCAACTTTTAGGATAACATCGGCTTTGTAAACCTGCTCGGGGCTGTAAACAATCTCCGCACCGGCTTCCGAATAGTCCGTATTGGTAAAGCTAGCACCCATTCCTGCTTCGTTCTCCACTAGTACACGGTGGCCATTCGCAATCAGCGTAATGATAGAGGACGGCACTAATGCTACCCGCTTTTCCTGAAGGGTGATTTCCTTGGGAATGCCAATGGATAATTCTCTGTTTTTATGCTGAATAGGGAGCAACTCCGTCTGTGGTTCGTAGCCGGATTGTGCAAACTCTCTTGGAATGGGTATTCGTTTTTCCTGATCACTCATGCTACAAAAATAACAATTTTCGGGAAAAATCTTCCTCAATAATCATTTTTATCTCAACGGCATCATCAGGAAGTAGTGGTTTTATCAATTCCGGCCACTCGATTAGGCATATTTCGCCACTATCGAGGTACTCTTCCATTCCGATATTAATCGCTTCTTCGATGTCTTCCAGCCGATATGTATCCATGTGAAAGATGCTACGTGCTTCCCCTTTCTCATCTTTGTAGGCATATTCATTGACGATTGAAAACGTAGGACTGGTCACTTCTTCTTCCACTCCCATCTTCGCGCACAATGCCTTGATGAAGGTCGTTTTTCCGGCTCCAATTTCGCCTTCGAAGGTCAATATTTTTCTATCTCCGATGGCGCTCATAAGCTCACCGGCAGCCCGATTTATATCTTGTAGGTCTTTTATGACAATTTTTTGCATGGTGATGCTTTATGGTTTGAAGCTATTGCACCTCATTATTGCCCAAATTTTCTTTTTGCAAGGTATTCTTTTGGACTCAAAACCGGAATTGCCGAATTTTTAAAATCTTTCCTATTTCTGGTTATAATAATTTCACATTTAGATTCGAGTGCCGTATAATATTGAATGCCATCTTCAAAATCTTTAAACTTCATGTCATTTAAAGCCAACTCGATTATTTTGTCGTTTAGGTCAAATGATTGCGTTAAGACTTTGAATTTTCCGATTATCAATCTGGCATCTTTAATCTTCATTATATCGTTTAGAATATAATGAGAATTTACAATATTTAGAGAAGAAGTTACCAGTTCAATTTCTTTTGTATCGGCAAGAGAAAAAATCTTCAAACTTTCTATATAAAAAGGTTTTCTCTTAGCTAATAAATCAATAATAATATTGGTATCAATATATACTTTCATTATTTATATTTCTCCTCTAAATATTTAAGTCTTGATTTTTTGTAATCGAAATCCGAAGGCAGCTCCCCTACACCGCATAAACTTTCAACTAGTGGAGATATTTTAATTTCACTATCATCATCTGAGTTATTCGTCAGTGTTTGGAAGTAAGATTCAATCATTTTTGACAAACTTGTCCCATTACTTTTTGCGTATTCTTTTGCTTTCCTGATGATTTGTTGATCTAAACTCAACGTCAGCTTTTTATCCATATCAAATTGTTTTACGTACAAAAATACCTAATCAATACGTAATATGCAACTATTTTTTTGATTTTTTTGATTTTTAGAGATGCTTGTTATATACGACTGAGTGGGCACGGATCACCGCACCACAAACCCATCCTCCATCTCCTTGGGAGCGCTCACAAACATCAATACCCCCTGTGCATTTTCCGCCATCAGAATCATGCCTTGCGAGAGGACACCACGCAATTTCCGTGGGGCGAGGTTGGCGAGCAGGACGACCTTTTGCCCGATGATTTTTTCAGCATCAAAATACTCGGCAATACCGGATACGACGGTGCGTTTTTCCGTTCCGATATCGACGGTTAGTTTGAGCAATTTTTTTGCCTTGGGCATTTTCTCCGCCTCGATAATGGTGCCGGTACGCAAGTCCAGTTTGGTGAAATCATCAAACTGAATTTCGGGCTTTATCTCAGGGCGCTCATTCGCTTTTTCGGCCTCCAGTACCGCAGCCAATTTTGCGCGTTGCGCATCGATAATGGCAAGGCGACTATGGTCTTTTCTGTCGTGAATCTTTGCGAAGAGAATAGCAGGCTCTCCGATTTGATGACCGGCATCTATTACTGCTGTTCCCTGCTCCAATTTTGCGATAAGCGATGCCAAATCTCCTCTCTGTACCGCCGGAAGGTTAAGCATTTTGCGTAAGCGCACTGAAGTAAAAGGAATAAAGGGCTCTAATAGTACACTTAAAATGGTGACAATCTGTAAGCCGGCAAGAAGGTCTTTCTTCACCTGTTCGCTATCGGGATTTTCCTTCCAAATCTTCCAAGGTGCAGCCTCCTGCAAGTAGGTATTGCCAAAGGAAGAGATGGCCAACACCTCGGCAAGCGCCTGCTTGAACTGGAAGCGCTCTATATGACGTTGGAATTCGGATACTCTATCGGCGACGGGCTTCAAAACTTCTACGATACTTTCCGTTACCTCCGGCACCACGCCTTCGTAGTATTTATTGGTGAGTACCAGTACCCGATTGACAAAGTTGCCGATATTATCTGCCAAATCCTTGTCGTGAGCGTCGATGAAGTCATCCCATTTAAAGTCGCTATCCCTATTCTCCGGCAGGTTGCGGAGCAAAGCAAACCGCAGGGCATCTTCTTTATTCGGAAAATCCTTAAAATCCTCCAAATATTCGTGCTGCTCGATACCCCAATTTTTAGATTTTGAAAATTTGCGTCCTTCAAAATTCAGAAACTGATTGGCGGGGACATTCTTCGGCAATTGGTACTCGCCGTAGGCTTTTAAAATAGAAGGGAAAACAATACAGTGAAATACGATATTATCCTTACCGATGAAGTTGATAATTTCCGTATCTTCCGACTTCCAATAAGGCTCCCAGTCCTTGCCGTTTTCCTTCGCCCATTGCTTGGTGGAGGAGATATAACCAATAGGTGCATCGAACCATACGTAGAGCACCTTCCCTTCTGCGCCCTCCAATGGCACGGGAATTCCCCAATCCAAATCTCTCGTTATAGATCGGGGCTGCAATCCGTTATCCAACCAGGACAGACATTGCCCGAGTACGTGTTTTTTCCACTTTTTGGGGTCGTGATGTTGCACGCCATCCAACATGCCGTTTTGAATCCAGTCTTTGAGCCAAACTTCGTGTTTATCCAACCGAAAATACCAATGTTTAGTCTCCTTCAACTGTGGTGTGTTACCACTTAGCGTGGAAACGGGGTTAACCAAATCCAGGGGCGACAAATCGGAGCCGCAGCTTTCGCATTGGTCGCCGTAAGCTTCTTCGTATCCGCATTTGGGGCAGGTGCCGGTAATAAACCTATCGGCGAGGAACTGATGGTACTCCTCATCGTAATACTGCTCGGATACCTTTTCGTCAAATTCACCCCCTTTTTCGTACAGTTTCAGGAAAAAATCCTGTGCTGTCTCGTAGTGTAGCGGGGCACTGGTACGGTGATAATAATCGAAGGAGATGCCGAGTTTCGCAAAAGTATCCTTATTCAGATGATGGTATTTGTCGATAATATCCCTCGGCGAAATACCCTCCTTTTTGGCGCGAATGGTAATGGCTGCTCCGTGTTCATCGGAGCCACATA
>JALVDO010000172.1 GCA_027008975.1 Saprospiraceae bacterium
AAAAACAAGAAATAGTGCCCACGTTTACGATTGATAATATCAAGGAATTAATTTCGATTTTATATCCCTGAATTTCCAAAACTAATAAGGGGGAAATGGTGTATTATGAATGATTGAATGGGGGGGAACGCGGATGACCCTGACGCTATCGGTCACAGGGTATACACAGATGGTACGGATTTTCACAGATTTGAATACGTGAAGGAGTGATGAGTAGTGGGTAGTGAGTATAGTGAGTGATGAGAGATGAGAGATGAGAGTCGAAATTAGAATGGGGATTAAATCGAAGCAGCTTAACAGCTAAACAGCTCAAGAACTCAACAGCTAAACAGCTCAAAACAAGAAACAAGGAACACCGAACACCGAACACCGAACACCGAACAAGGAACACCGAACACCGAACACCGAACAAGGAACAAGGAACACAGAACAAGGAACAAAAAAACAATAAAGTATCAGACTAATTAAATAAAACAATAAATAAAAAAAATAATCATGACAAATGCATTTTTTGAGGTGCCCATAGCAGAAAACGAAGTCGTTTTATCTTATGGTCCCGGCAGTGCAGAAAAAGCAGCACTTAAAGCCGCCATCAGGGAATTGAAATCGCAAACGATCGATATTCCAATGACAATCGGTGGCAAAAAAGTATTCACTAAAGACAAAAGGAGTATTCATCCTCCACATGAATTAAGCCATACGCTTGGTGCGCACTCCATAGGCGGAAAAGAGCACGTCGAAATGGCAATCGAAGCAGCGATGAAAGCCAAAGATGACTGGGCAGCGATGCCATGGCAAGAAAGGGCTGCGATATTTTTAAGAGCAGCAGACTTGCTTTCCGGTCCTTACCGTGCCAAAATGAACGCAGCAACTATGTTATGCCAATCCAAAAATGCCTTTCAGGCGGAGATTGATGCTGTAGCGGAATTATGCGATTTCTTTCGCTTCAATGTCCAATACATGACGGAGATATACAGCATTCAACCTGAAAGTGCACCAGGCACATGGAACAGGCTGGATTACAGACCATTAGAGGGCTTTGTCTTCGCTTTGACTCCATTCAATTTTACTTCTATTGCAGGAAATCTCCCGGGAGCGCCTGCACTTATGGGGAATACGGTTGTATGGAAACCAGCGGAATCCCAAATCTATTCAGCAGCAATTATCATGGAGGTATTTGAGAAAGCAGGACTTCCACCCGGGGTTATCAATCTAATCTTCGTTAGCGGGCCTGTTGCTGGTGATGTCATTTTCAAGCACCGGGATTTTGGTGGCTTGCACTTTACCGGTAGTACAGGAGTATTTCAACATCTTTGGAAAACAATTGGAGAAAATATCAAAAACTACAAAAGCTATCCAAGGATTGTCGGAGAAACAGGCGGGAAGGATTTCGTCATAGCTCATTCCTCTGCAGACCCAATTGAGGTAGCCACAGCTTTATCCAGAGGAGCCTTCGAATACCAGGGGCAAAAGTGCTCCGCAGCATCCAGAGCCTACATACCGGATAACCTTTGGCCGGCAGTTAAAAAGCGATTATTAGAAGATATTTCTTCATTTAAGATGGGAAATCCTGAAGATTTTACTAATTTTGTCAATGCGGTGATTGACGAGAAGGCTTTTGATAAGATTTCAGCCTATATCACGGAAGCTGAAAAGAGTGACAAAGCCACCATTATTGCCGGTGGAAAATTTGATAAATCCAAAGGGTATTTTATCGAGCCAACGGTCATACTGGTCAGCGATCCAAAGTACAGGACAATGTGCGAAGAAATCTTTGGCCCTATTTTGACAATTTACGTTTATCCCGAGGATGAATTTGAGCAGACTTTACACCTCGTTGACGAGTCATCTCCTTATGCATTGACAGGTGCGGTATTCTCCAACGACAGGCTGATGACGATGTTGGCAACAAGGATTTTGAAAAATGCGGCGGGTAATTTCTATATCAACGACAAACCTACAGGAGCTGTCGTTGGGCAACAACCATTTGGGGGCGCAAGAGGCTCCGGAACAAATGATAAAGCCGGCTCAATTTTAAATCTGTACAGGTGGATTTCACCTCGTACCATTAAGGAGAACTTTGTACCACCAAGGGATTATAGATACCCCTTTTTGGCGGAAGAATAATTCGACAGAGCTCGGATAATCTTGCTAATAACAAATTGTTATTTGGGCGCATCCTGTAAAAGCAGATGCGCCCTGTTTTTTAGGAGAATAATTATGGAAAAAGTCGTTTTTGAAGATTTGGGATTGATTAGTTATCAGGAAGCATGGGATTACCAAACCAAACTACATCGGGCATTAATTGATAAAAAACTGTCGGCGAGAAAAACAGGAGAAAAAATTGAGCAAAAGCACTATTTGTTATTCTGTGAGCATCCACCTGTATATACCTTGGGCAAAAGCGGCTCCGAGAACAACATCTTAATTGATGAGCAGACCAGAGCAAAAGAAGGGTTTGAATTTTACAAAATAAACAGGGGTGGCGACATCACCTATCATGGTCCCGGACAATTAGTTGTTTATCCTATTTTTGACCTTGACTTCTTTTTTACAGATGTACACAAATACGTTCGCTCTCTGGAAGAAGTAATTATCCAAATGTTGGATGACTACGGGCTGGAAGCCATTAGAATCAAAAAATATACCGGTGTCTGGCTTCCCAATCCCGAGAGAAAAATATGCGCAATTGGGGTACACCTTAGCAGATGGGTCACCCTACACGGACTCGCATTAAACGTCCGCCCAACACTTGCTCATTTTGATAATATCATCCCCTGTGGAATAACTGACAGCGACAAAGCCGTTACCTCCATGGAAAAAGAATTGCCCTTTGAAATAAAAATGGAAGAGGTAAAAAAAATTGTAAAGCGTAAATTCAAAGAAATATTCCAGTTTGAATACGAAAAAATTGAACAATAAAACAACGATAATGAATCGCTACACACCCGGGATTAGCACAATTGGGATACTGTGTTTACTGATAATGATGATATCTCGTCAATATCCCACTAAAACAACAGAATGCTTGTCAAAGAACGACAAGACAGCCCCAAACGATTACTTTTTTCTTCAACGTGTTGGACCCACGGGACGGTTCAACTTTAAAGCTTATCAATCGGCTCTTGAGCAGGCAAGCCAGTCCGTTCTCGAAAAAGACAGACCCGAAGGACTCAATCAGGATTGGCAATCAAGAGGCCCATCAAATATAGGCGCAAGAATCAACACCATCGCCGTACACCCCGATAACGAGAATATTATTTATACCGGATTTGCAGGCGGGGGCATATTCAAGACCACCGATGATGGCGTTACCTGGTCTCCGATATTTGACAACAACTCTTATTTGGCAATTGGAGACATCACACTTGACCCAAGCAATCCATCTACCGTTTACGTAGGCACAGGCGACCCCAATATTACCGGTTATCCATTCATTGGAAATGGGATTTACAAAAGTACAGATTCAGGCGAAACATGGGAAAATATCGGGCTACAGGAGGAAAGTATCATCTCCAAAATAATAGTTCACCCAGACGATTCCGGTATCATTTACGCCTCTGCGATGGGCATTCCCTTTGTTCGGAATGATAAAAGAGGGTTTTATAAATCGGTAGATGGTGGACAAAGCTGGGAGCAAAAACTCTTTGTAAGTACTGAAGCAGGCATCATCGACTTCGTACTCTCCCCTACCGACCCTAATACCATTTATGCTGCTTCTTGGAATCGTATTCGCAACAACCACGAGTCACTAGTGGCAGGACAGGATGCAAAGATATTCAAATCAACAGATGGTGGCGACAACTGGATAATCCTATCCAATGGGCTACCCCAAACAGACACTTTAGGGCGGATTGGGCTTGCCATTTCCTCTACCAATCCCAATAAACTATACGCCGTTATTGTGGATGCTAATAACCAACTGGAGAACATCTACAAAACAACTAATGCAGGTGCCTCATGGGAGCCAACTATTAATTGGGAAGAGGTAAGCGGCTTGGAAAGTCAGCCCCTTGGGGGCTTTGGATGGTACTTTGGAAAAATCAGGGTCAACCCCATAAATGATGAAGAAATTTACCTGCTTGGCGTGACCTTATGGAAATCGAGTAATGGAGGGCATCAATGGGAACCGGCAATTCCGTTTACGAGTATTTACTCCGTACACGCCGACAAGCATGACTTGGTATTTCTTCCAAGCGGGAATCGCTTATTGGCCACAGACGGAGGGCTCTACAAAACCAATGAGGAAGAAATGGACTGGCTGGATCATGATCAGACCCCCTGTACGCAGTTTTATAGGGTTGCATACAATCCGCATCTCCCTGGTTTTTA
>JALVDO010000173.1 GCA_027008975.1 Saprospiraceae bacterium
TGGAACACCCTGCTGGCACCGACATAATTAAAAATTAAAAAATTGGACTGTTTGCCACTATTTTCAACAATCTTTTAGCTTCTTCGCGTCGGTTCTGCTTATAGGTAAGATTGCCGGCTATATCCCGAAGAATTGCCCTTGCATTTTCGTCTCCCTTATCAATCTGTAAAAGAGCGAGGGCTTTCAGCCAGACAGCCTCCTTATGCAGCGTGGTTGCTTCTGTTGGTATCTGATCCAACTGTTGTAATGCCAATCTTGGTTTGTTTAATTTTATTTGTGAGAAACTCAAAAAAAGCCTTGCCTCATTGACAAGTTCGGGATTAAAATCTTTGCTATTCAACAGCAAAGAAAAGCCATCAGCCGCCTGTTCGTATTTTCCCTTTTGGAATAATTTGACGGTCTGTACCCAGTCCTCTTCTATCTGCCCCAGACTGGAGAAAGAAGGAGGTGGTAACGCCCTGACAAAGTCATCAAGGGCAGCAATTGGCGTTGTTACTGCCGCCGGCACGTTATTGGAATTTTGAAAAAGTGGAATGACGTAATTTAAAGTCACAAATAGCAACAAAGAAGCTGCCACGGCAATAGGAAGGTAAAGTTGGGTAACCTTACGAGTGCGCAACTTTCGACGTCCCATCCGATCGAGTTTGTGCTTTAAGTTTTCTCTTTCCCAATGGTACTTGGTCGCGCGATAAACATCCTGATGCTCCTTGAAAGCTTTAGCGAACTCATCGTCTGACTCCAGCCGTTGCTCCAAAGCCTGTTTGCGATCCTCAGGCAACTTTCCCATCAAATACAAATCAATATCTTCGGTTGGAATATTTTTCATTTTTTTTAATTTTATAGAACATGTCTGCTCTTTCTAAATTTATTATTTGCCCATGCCTAAACGATTTCTGACTCTTTGGAAGAATCCTCCCCGTCAAGGCTTCGCAATCGCTTAATTTCTGCCAAAAGTTTTAGTTTAGCTCTGGAAACTGTCTGAGAAATACTCCCTGCTTTCACCTGATACTTCTCAGCCATTTCATCCTTTTCCAATCCGGCAAAGTAATAATCCTGCAATAGGCTTTGCTCCCTGTCGGTCAGAGATTGAAACGCCCTTTCATACAAATCTACTTCTTCAAACTGATTCACATCAGTATCAAACGTGGGAAAGAGCACCTTCAGCTTTTCATCGTCCAGATTCTTCGACGATTGTTTCCGGATAATATCAATACATCTTCGTTTTACAACAAAATAAAGAAAAGATGTTATGAGGTCATATTTCTTGGTGTTTTTCCAATATTTTGGAAAAGAATCATGCCACTCCGCATAAGAACTACACCGCTTCAACGAACGAATCAAGTCCATAATAGCATTGCTATACGCCTCTAAGCCCTCGTGCTCACTTAGCACGGCGTACTTCTTCCGCCCCTCGTAATAGGTCCAAAATCTGGTATTATAAATGTAGTGAACCCCCCTGTCAAATCCGCGTTGATTATCATTATTGACAATCATATCAAATAACTCCTCATTGGAGTAATCCTTCTTAAAAACTCGCTCGAATAAAGCCATATATGTGTTGTGTGTTTTTCAGCTTTTGAAATAGTAGTTTTCGTGCGACTGTCTATAAGTAATCCGTCAAAAATAAATTCAGAATTTTTAGGTTAAACGAATCGGATAAGTCGCTTAAAATGGACCGCTTGGTTATCCGATTCGTTTAACAGATTCTGAATTTATTATTTGCCTATGCCTAAGTAACGACCAAAACTACATTTTTATTCAAAAAGCTGCCTCTCTGCATGATTCAACTGTTATATCGGAAGCTAAAGAGCGGCATCAACATGGGGCGATGAGAATTTTAATTTCGGTTCAAATAAACACACTACATAAGAAAAAACAATCGTTAAGTACCACATGAGCAGAAAAATCATCACCATCGTACTATTTGCATTTTTATCCACTACCGGACATTCTCAATCCTATGATACTGCCGCCGGAATGCGGCTCGGTACTGATTGGGGCATCACCGTCAAGCAGCGCATTGCTAAAAAAACGACCTTAGAGGGTATTTTGCAGACCGGAATATCAAAGTCAGATGTCATTCTAAATTTGCTTTTAGAGCAACACGTCTCCATCATTAGCAGACGATTCAACCTCTATACCGGAGCAGGCATCCACGGAGGGTGGCTCGACAAACCGGAAGGCTCCAGCCTCAAGAACCCCTTTGGCATTTCAGGTATTGTCGGCATCGAATTCACACCCGGTCGGCTCAATCTCTCCTACGATTTCAAACCAACGCTCAACCTCGTCGGCGGCACTAAAACCTTTGAGTTTCAAACCGGCATTTCCATCCGGTATATTCTTGTTAAACGCAAGTGGCAGCCATTTAAAAAGCTCCGTGATGATATTCGGGATAGGCGGGATGCCCGGCGGAAGCGGAGGCGATAAATATAAGTCAGACAAACCCCATAATATACCTCTACCACAAACAGACTGGCAGACAATACTCTGGGCATTCCCTTTCCCCTTTCCGAATCAAGATGATTACAAAAAAACTCTACATAAATCAAGATTTTGTACGACTTAGTCCTCACCGACATGTCAGAAAACCTCTTCAAAAGGAAACCGGAAACTCTTCTCAACCGGATGATTTCCCTTTCTTCTAAATTCCAGCTCCCCTGTTATTAGATTGCTTTGATCGACTTGGTAATTAATAGCTACCTCTCCATAATTGGAATAATAAATACTACTGCCAAAATCGGGGCGTTTCCATCCAGAATTAGAGGGAGCAGGTAATAATGTGTTTATAATTTCTTTGGGAATGGCCGTCTTAATACATTTGGAAAAATTACTGTCATTGATGGTTTTTATCCAACCAATTAAAGCCGGCATTCCAACAATTGCACCTCCATTTCTGGCAAGTTTGTCATTGTTGATAAACGGAAATGCGGTATTGTGCAAGCAATCTTCATGAAATCCGTTTATAATATAGTAAATGCTTTGGTTGCCTCCATATTGGTACACCCGATTGTCTTGATAGTAATAATTTTCGGCATCGATTTGATAAATATTCCTGATGGTTTCAAGGGCTTTTTTTTCCTTTTCAGGATAGAAAAAATGCTTTACTGCCGAACTTAAATTATCTCCTATAACTTTTGCAGCAACACTTAACCCCAACTTTCCCAACCATTCCAAAACTACGGGGTTTAAAAAAACGGGCTGATGGATATTCCCCGCCAAAGTGTAATAGCCCGACATTCCTCCAAGGGTTAGGGCAGTGGATTGTTTGATAAAATTTCTTCTATTCATAATTGTTGGTTTTAAAATGTTTTAAAAATAACGGGAATTAAAAATCTCAATTTGCCATCGATGATAAAAACATAAAAAGAAGGCTCCACTTCCTTTTGATCTGTCATCCATTTCACTTCATAAAAAACACCGTATTTGCTCTTTAGGTGCGTCTTTATATACTTTTCAATACTCAAAAAGGAACGCCTTCTGATGTCCCAATGCCCCTCCGAATGAAAGTGTGCAAAAGGATTAAGTTTTTTTCGCGTTGTGATTTCAGCCCAGTACCTACCATAGCCATCCGGCACAAAATCTGCTCGAAACAGGTATTTAAAGTCCGAAAAACCCACTCCTTCATTTGACAATAGGCTTTTCACATCCAGACTGTCCCCTACTGAGTATTTCTGTAGAGTAATATCAATTCTTTCAAGATAAGAAGGGGTTTGTGCCTTCGCTGTCGAAAGCACAAACCAAAATGCAATTAGCAACCAATAATATTTCTTATATTGCACCACTCTAAATTTATATATTCCTTGTACCCACTCAGTCCCCAAAATAATTTTTGATTCTAATTCCCTTGTCCCACAAACTCACCGGCATCGCATTCACTAACTGTTTGGCATTGGTGGCCATTTTTAATGCAATATCCTGCACTTTTGCCCCATCCTCCTTGGATAATGCTTGGTACAGTTCCGCTCCGAAAAATATGCAATAATCTTCAGGCTTAGCATCGTGGCGAATAATGTTATCGCAGGATTTTATCAAAGTATTTCTGTATTCATTGTCCCCCAAACGGTTCATCATTTCAATAGCATAGTCCTTGGGAAAATAGTAAGTCGAAACAGTAAACTCATCTTTATAAAAATCCCAGGGATATTTCACCTCCGTAATTTTCACAGACATAGAACTTCCCTCCACAAGATCGTTACCTATCATCAGGATAGGGTTGGATTTTGTGACTGTTTCGGTCAGGACGACCTGTTCTCCGTCTGATACTTCTACTTTAATCATTTTAAAACTACCTGTGAACACCAAACTTACAGCATCCATCCCTGCTACATTGA
>JALVDO010000174.1 GCA_027008975.1 Saprospiraceae bacterium
CCCGATTTTCGGGTGGCACTTTTTTATTTGTAATTACAAATCATCAAAATCAATTTCAACAACTGAGGATTTGGGCCGAGCCTGACACGTTAGAATATAACCATGTTTGATTTCGTCCTCATCCAGTGCTTCGGAGGAATCCATTGATACCTCTCCATTTTTTAGCTTGGCTATACAAGAAGAACAAACCCCCGATTTACAAGCAAAAGGAGCGTCGATATTATTCTTAAGTAGGGCTTCCAAAATTGTTTTTCCTTTGGGTACCGAGCACTCAATTCGCTCATCATCCAAATGCACAATTAGGGATGCCCCATCTACCACATCACTTTGAGGTAGTACTTTTTTGGTTTGCGAAGAGGTGAAACGCTCAAAATGAATGTATTTTTTGTCTATCCCCCGCTTGCGCAACACTTCCTCCACCTGATCAATCATTTGTCCGGGGCCACAAATAAAATACTCAGATTCACTCATTACACAAGGATTCTGCTGCAAAAATTCATTTACGGAATGCTCATTGATGCGCCCTACTCCACCATCCCAGGTTGTCTTATTTCTACCGAAAAAACCACCTTTCTTCGGGGGCGCAGTCAGCAGGTAATGTACTTGAAACCGCTCCTGATATTTTTGTACCAGTTCATCCAGCCGCTTCCTAAAAATGATGCCCTCTTCCGTCCTATTACCATAAAGTAAAAATAAACGACTATTTGGTTCTTGCTTCAACACAGAGGAAATAACGGACATTAAAGGAGTAATTCCACTCCCCGCACCAAATAGATAATAACACTTTTGATTATCCGAATCAATAGCGGCAAAGAAATGTCCTTGAGGAGGAATGACCTTCACTTTAGCACCTTCTTTCAACTCATCATTAATAAGAACAGATACCAACCCTTGTTCCACCTTTTTGACAGTTACTGAGATATCGTCCTCCCACGGGCTGCTACTCATTGAGTACGCCCTCCGTTCTTCCTTGCCGTCTATCTCAAAAACAAGGGTAATGTATTGTCCGGGCAAAAAATTAAAATCTTCCTTCAGATGCTCCGGAACAGCTAGTTGCAGGGTTACTGCATCCGGGGTTTCTCTAATAATACGAGCTATTGATAGTTGTTGTGTTTTTGTACTCATACTGCAAAAATAAACAAAGTCTGCTCTAAAAGAAATTTAACCAGCCCAATTTTGTCTATCGAGCGACCTAAAATGAATTGCCTGCGAAATATGTTCCATTTTTATGTCATCGCTTCCTGCCAAATCTGCTGTTGTGCGGGCTACTTTTAGAATGCGGTCGTAGGCACGGGCTGATAATTGCAATTTTTCCATTGCTTTTTTAATTAAATCCTGCCCCTCAGCATTGATTTTACAAACTCTCCGCACCAATCTCCCCGGCATTTGAGCATTGCAATAGACATTGGGCATTGTTTCAAACCTCTTCTCCTGAATTGCTCTTGCCCGCATAACTCGTTTCACAATATCTTCACTTTTCTCAGAAGGGCGCTCATCACTTGCCAGTTTTTCGTAACTAACCGGCGTCACTTCCACATGCAAGTCAATCCTATCCAATAGCGGACCGGATATTTTGTTCAAATAACGATTAATGATATGGGGATCGCAGACACAGTCTTTTTCGGGGTGATTATAGTATCCACATGGGCAGGGGTTCATCGAGGCAATTAGCATAAAACTCGCGGGAAAATCAATAGATATTTTTGCCCTGGAAATGGTCACTCGCCGCTCCTCCATCGGCTGCCTAAGCACCTCTAAGACACTACGCTTAAACTCGGGGAGTTCATCGAGGAACAGAACGCCGTGATGTGCCAGAGATATTTCCCCAGGCTGCGGGTTCGTACCTCCACCTACCAATGCAACATCACTAGTGGTATGGTGAGGCGAGCGAAAGGGTCGAACAGTCACCAATGAAGTGTCCGCAGGCAGTAATCCTGCAACAGAATGAATCTTTGTTGTTTCAAGTGCCTCATGCAGACTCAATGGTGGCAAAATGGTAGGCAACCTTTTAGCGAGCATTGTTTTCCCTGCGCCGGGAGGACCTATTAAAATGACATTGTGACCGCCGGCAGCGGCAATTTCAAGTGCCCGCTTAATATTTTCCTGCCCCTTCACATCGGAAAAGTCAATCAGGTAATTACTTTGATTATGCCTAAACTCTCCGCGGGTATCCACTTCAACCGGTTTAGCATCCGAAAAGCCACTGACAATTTCAACGGCCTCTTTTAGAGTCGATACACCATATACTTCTACATCGTTGACGATAGCGGCTTCCTTTACATTTTGAATAGGCACAATCATAGCCTTAAACTTATCTTTCCTGGCTTGAATCGCAATCGGTAATGCACCTTTAATGGGACGCAGACTTCCATCTAGCGACAACTCCCCCATGAATACATAGTCACTGACATTATCCTCGGGTATCTGTCCGGTTGCGGCAAGATATCCTATTGCAATCGGTAAATCGTAAGCAGAGCCTTCTTTACGAATATCCGCCGGCGCCAAATTGACAACCGTTTTTTTGCGTAACATTCTAAATTTGGAGTTTTTGATCGCGGCTTCAATTCGATGAAAGCCCTCACGAACAGCCACATCCGGCAGTCCAACCAGATGGTAAAAATTCTTTCCCAACATCACATTTCCGCCAATATTGATCTCAATGGTGATAGGTCGGGCTGTAACGCCGTGGACGGCGCTTGCAAATGTCTTACACAACATAGTAATGCAGTTTTTTGTGATAATAAAACTTCGGTAAGCGTTCAAATTATTTTACAATTCTGATCACTTCCTTAAGACCCTAAAATAAGTCTATTCTTTTATCACTTTGTTAATAAAAATCTGCCCGTTTAGCGATATAGATACGAAATAAATTCCGGCAGGTAAATCATTTAGGGTTAATTTCCCATTTTCATTATCGATATATTTATACGGTAACACCCTTCCGAGTATATCGTATATTTTTTCTATTTTAAAATTCGCACCCGGATGATCAAGTGCAATATGAATTTTATCTTTGGTGGGATTTGGATACAATACAAAATCTTCCTCCGCCGGACTATTATCAGTCGTAGCATCGATAAACTCCGTGCAGGGGAATGAAAAAGTCAAGACAGTATCAAGATAGACCAGCGTTCCATTTTGCCAAACTCTGGTAAGCTGTTGTTCCTGTTCGCAATAATCCCCAATACAGGCGAAGGAATAAAAAGGATGGATATTTGAGCCAATACCTTCTATCCATCTCATGGAATACACAACCTCCGGAAAATTGGGGTAAGGCGAAAAACCCATATTAAAAACATGGCGATTGATACCCTCATTTTCGATATTTTCCTCTCCAAGTTTCCAAAATTTCGTTTCCTCATAAGGGGCTCTCATTTGACAAAAGACGGTATCATTATCCGCCAATGTAAAATCAAACATCAATCCCTCAGGAACAGAACAATCCACCGAATCAATCCAATCTGTACCATTCCAAAGTATATCAATTCTTCGCACCATGACTTTATCTCCTTCCTCCCGATAATAGCCAATCAATCGACAATTGCCCAAACCTCCATAACAATCCAAGACCTCAGTATAGGTCTCTCCGCAAATATCAACCTCCTCTCCTGTTTGAACATAAGAGACTTCACAGGCACCTCCCCAAAAATTCCAGGTCACATATTCCCACCGCATTTGATCGGCAGCTGTTGGGAAAACAAATTGGGCCGATACCACATAATTGAGGCACATTGCCGCCATAATTAAAACAATAAGTCGAAATGTTCTTTCCATAACAATAGGTGTTTTCGTACCGCAAATATAAGGGCAGGAATGGCAATTATCCGTTTAATAAACGTTTAATGACGTTTGTAAACGTTTGTAAACGTTTGTAAACGACTACAGGCAGACATACTATTGATTCGTAGATAATCGACAAAAAATATGGCACAAAAATTGACTAGCTAGATAGGCTACTATTATGATGTTGTAGCCAGCAATTCTCAATTTGGTTATCCGAGCCTGATCTGATACATATCGCACGGCGAAAACCTGTTGAATGTATAATGGGGTGTAAGTATTCGCCATATCTTTACGTTTTAGATTACAAGGCTACGCCCCTTGTTACGAAGATTACAGGGCTACGCCCCTGATTAATTCATTGCTACTCGTTGTTACGAAGATGCAGGGGCTACGCCCCTGATAATATATTGGACATCTGATTTGCAAATATAGTAACTACTCGGGTACTCACTATAGAATCTACTTGGGGCGTTAGCCCCTTAATCTTCGTAATTAAATGAGCTATAAAAAATGGAAGGGGCGTAGCCCTGACATCTATTTTATTATTG
>JALVDO010000175.1 GCA_027008975.1 Saprospiraceae bacterium
AGGCACTCGAAACCTATATCACGATCAACCTTCTTTTTCATCTTGGAATACTGGTATGGATACTGCTGACGCTATGGAGTAAGACCGAATATTATGACAAATATTACGCCATCAAAAAAGTAAAATGGGTAATCTTTTGCGTCTTATTCCCCATCCCATACCTCCTCGTTTATTTCCTACTGGGCAGGTTGCTGAAGCATTTGAGACATGCTCCAAGGTATGCGAAGGAATCGGGCAACCCGCTGCGTCTGCTTTCAGAGGAGGAGGAAGATGACTTCTTAGAGAAGGGACAAATCACCGAAGAAGAAATTGGGTCAGCTGATTACGACGTCTGGGTTGATGAGCAGGGGTCGGATTTACTGATCTTGCGTTATAAAAAACCATTCTCAAAGTATATGGAGTGTCCCCAATGCCATTTCAAAACCTATTACCGTGCCAAAAAAGTTATTCTTAAAAAGGCGACCTATCACCATGATGGATATGGGGAATATACGTACGAATGTAAGAATTGCCATTACCAGCAAAAAGTACAATTCAATATTAGACGACACAGCGACAGTTCGGGGGGTGGCGGATTCTCCGGTGGCGGTGGCGGAGGCAGTTCTTTTGGCGGCGGCAGCTCGGGAGGAGGAGGTGCGTCGGTGAGTTGGTAGGATATCAATAAAATTACACTAAACGCTTATGCACCCGTCCCCAAATGAAAGAGTGCCTCGCCCATGTTTACCACCGGATCGTTGTTTACACAAAAGATATAACCCGAGAATGGTGTGATAACCTCCGTGAGCGTTTCGCCATAAGTATCGGTAATATAGGCAATGCATTGTCCTTTTTCGACCTTATCACCATTATCAATAGTCGTCGTAAATAACCCGCTGGTCTTGGCGCGAATCCACCTTCTTTTTGTCAGCGTAATCATTTTTCGGGAGGGAGGAGGAGCGAGGGCTGAATCAATCATCCCAAAATGAGCCAATACTCTCAAAGCACCTGCAATGCCTTCGCGGGCAGCAAATTTATCAAAACGCTTCGACTCGCCCCCTTCAAATACAATAACGGGAATTCCGTTTTTATCGGCTTCCTTTCGGAATGATTTTGCGATTAGCGGAGATGCAAAAGAATAAGGTGCATGAAAAATTTCGGCTAATTTCCGTCCAACTTCAGAGCCCTCCGTATAGCGTACCTGAGGGTAATTATTTCGCTGGTCGCCTCCTGTATGATAATCAATTGCAAAATCAATATTTTCGGCTATTTCCTTGATATGGTAATAAGCAACACGGCTTGCCAACGATCCCCGTTTGGAGCCCGGAAAGCTCCTATTCACATCCTTACCGTGTAGGTTTCTGGAGAAATTGAGGAACCCAAATACATTCAGTAGAGGGACGACAACAACACATCCTCTTCTGAGTCGGAAATAGTCCTTGGATAACATTTGCCGCAGTATATCGACACCATTGACCTCATCGCCGTGCAATCCCGCCTGGAGCAGGATGCTTGGTCCCGGTTCTTTCGCATTAAAAACATAAACGGGGATTTCTATCATCGTGCCTGTGGGTAATCGGTCAATTGCCACCTTAATCAACTTGGATTCGCCCGGTCCGATGCGATGATGACGGATGACAACTTCTTCGTTTTTATAATCTTTATCGAACATTTTTTTCCACAAATTTAATAATTTCACCAGCAATGTTAACACCGGTTGCGGCCTCAATCCCCTGTAGTCCGGGAGAGGCGTTGACTTCTATCAGTAAAGGTCCCCGCTTGGAGCGTATCATATCCACACCGGCGACGGGCAGTCCGAGATGACCGGCAGCTCTCAATGCCATTTTTTTCTCCTTATTTGTAAGCCGGACGTTCTCAGTAGAGCCGCCACGGTGGACATTGGAGCGAAATTCTCCCTCTCCACCAGATCGCTTCATCGCTGCGACAATTCTATTACCCACAACGAAAGCGCGAATATCCTCGCCATTGGATTCTTCAATAAACTCCTGAAGAAGGATATTGGCATTAATATTATAAAAAGTATCAATGATAGATTTTGCAGATTTTTTGGATTCCGCCAGGATAACCCCCAACCCCTGAGTGCCTTCCTGTAGCTTAATAATCACGGGCATTTGCCCCAGCAACTCGATTTGCTCGTCGATATTATTGGGGTCAATGGAGAAGACGGTTTTGGGGATGGGGATGTGCTTTCGATTTAATATCTGAAGCGTTCGCAATTTATTATGTGCCCGGAGGATACCCAACGATCTTGCCGTACTAAAAACACCATTCATCTCAAATTGCTTCACGATGGCTGCGCCATGACGACTTACAGATGCCCCAATACGCGGAATAATCACATCTGCCTTATTGATGATATTCTCTCCCTTATAATAAACATAGGGAGATTCGTTGCCAATCAATACCGAACATTGTGTGTGATTGACAACCCGAACATCATGTCCCGCCAAATAAGCCTCCTCCACCAACCTGCTGGTTGAGTAAATCCTGCTATTTAGTGAAAAGATATAAATATTCATACGGTAATGATACATCTTTTTTATACAATTAGTTAAACAAAAACCGTACTTTTGCATTCGCTGTGACTTTTTCGTCAAAAAACAGTCTCTATACATTATGGAAGTATTACTCTTTATCGGAATTTTTATTGCTTCGTTAACGGCACTGCTCTTTGCTTCCGATTGGTTTACCGATGCCGCTGAAGAAATAGGGACAGCATTCGGAATACCTTCTTTCATTATTGGGCTGACGATTGTTGCACTTGGTACCTCATTGCCAGAGCTTGCTACCTCTATTATCTCTGTAATACAGAGTAATTCCGAAATAGTAGTCGGTAATGTCGTTGGGTCTAATATCACTAACATAGGCTTGGTATTAGGGGGCGTACTGATATATGCCCGGTTTGTCCGGCTAGAATACAACATTTGGCATATTGATATGTCCTTTCTTTGGGGATCAGCATTTTTTCTGTGGTTGGTCGTCTATGACGGCAGGGTCAGTTGGCTCGAAACCATACTTCTAATCGGCTTATTAGTCATTTTTCTATTCTATTCCCTACAAACCAATACCGACGACGATGGGGATAATCTACCAACCCAAAAGAAAAAAAGAGACAAAATACGCCCTTTTACTGTTGGAAAATTAATTGTAAGTGCTATCCTGGTTTGGAAGGGAGCGGACTATACCATTTATGCCATTGTCGGAATATCGAAGGTTATAGGCTTTGCGCCTGAATATATTGCCCTATCTGCTGTTGTCCTCGGAACCTCCCTTCCCGAACTTTTCGTCAGCCTCAGCGCCATTCGGAAAGGGAATGCCGGAATTGCTATTGGAAATGTATTGGGGTCAAATATTTTCAACACCTTCGCGGTCATGGGAGTCTCGTCCATCTTTGGCCCATTAAAAATCCCGGATAATGTTTTATATTTTTACATCCCAACGATGATTATTTTTACTATCCTCTTTGGTATTATTTCCAACAACAAAAAATTAACGCGCTGGGAAGGGTATCTGTTGTTGACATTTTATGTTCTTTATCTGGGGGAAATTTTTCAGAATCTGTGATACGGATTTTCTTCCAATCGTTCAGTTTTTGTAACTACTTATCCCCTCCCGGAGAACCATCACCTTGCCGCTCGTGATAAATTCGCAAAAACGTATTCGGTTAACACAATTCCCTGCAAGTTGATTGACAATGATAAGCTACTTGTGAAATTTATGAGGGAAAAAGAATTTGATACTAATTCTATCGGTCTGAGAGGCGGCTCGTCCATATTCCGGTACGGGAGCGACAAGGTAGTGTTGACTGTTCAAAAAACAGCCTCAAATACCGTTTTCTAATCAAAACAGACCGTTTAATAATAAAAAATGCCGTTTTTGATTGATTTTTTTTGCAAAAAACATGCATCTTAGTTTAAAAACCCCTACATTTGTCATTATAGTAACGACCCTCCGTAGTATTACTGTGAACCAGGCAGTAGTCCTCCTCTTTATCAACTTCTATTTGTAAAACCTATATTAAGAAATATAGTGGTGATATCACCGTATTCTTAACCATGAACATAGTACCGAGTTTTACGGTGCTGTACTTAAACATACATTTATGAGAACTTCAATACGACCGATCGCTGTTAAAGTTTTTTTATTTTTGATGCTGATGGCTTTCACCTCTCCTGTCTTTTCACAGACATTGGTCGAATGGCCTTTAGCGGGTAACAATTATCCGGTTATATCATCTCCGGGTGACTTAGAGGCGGGAAATTTTGATTTGGGGGCGAATATCGCCAATTTCATGTACCATCCATTGGCTAGAGATCCTTATG
>JALVDO010000176.1 GCA_027008975.1 Saprospiraceae bacterium
TTACCAATTTTCAATTGATTGAAATCCATTATCATTCTTTGAAAGATGAGCATACTGTTCGCGAGATAGAACCCTTTGCACTATACAATACGCAGGGGAACTGGCTTCTTATTTCCTATTGCCGGCTGCGCAATGATTTCCGAAGCTTTCGTCTTGACAGGATAGAGCGGTTATATCCAAAAGATGAGTATTTTGAGCCCCATGATATGACTTTGATTGAATATTTCCTCAAGAATGAGTAACCCCTGACACACCCTTGTCATTGCAGTGTATTACCTTTGTGGAAAGGATGTTGTTATGTAACTGTAGATTTGCCATTCTGTGTATACTGACGACGGGGTAGATTACCGGAAATCCCGTGTCAGCATATACTTTAATCGGCAAAACGTGCATTTTGCATAATCGGTTATTTATCTCGCTTAAAGTATATCTTTTTGAATGAAATAATGAATAGATGACAGGGCTACGCCCCTTTCATTTTTTATAGTCCATTTAATTACGAAGATTAAGGGGCTAACGCCCCAAGTAGACTCTATAGTGAGTACCTTAGTAGCTACTATATTTGTAAATCAGATGTCCATAAAAACAAGGGGCGTAGCCTTAATATCTTCGCAACAACGGGTCGTAATGAATTAATCAGGGGCGTAGCCCTGTAATCTTCGTGAAATGAAGGAAATTAGCAGCCTGTGGGAAACCTCCCTCCCTTCGGTCGTGAGGCAGGCCTCCCGCCTTGGGCAGGCAGCTAATAGAAAAAAAGAAAAAGATGAAAAGAAAAACGGGACAAACTAAAACAGTTGGATTTCAATTCGGCATTCGTAGAAGCTTCCCGGTTTTTGCGGAAGAGGCTTGGGCGTTCTTATTTTCGGAGCAGGGGATAGAAATATGGTTGGGTAAGCTTAATCAGGAATTGGCATTAAAGGAGCCTTTCGTTACCGATAAGGGCATCGAAGGAATGATTCGGGTATTCAAACCTCAATCTCACCTTCGGATGGCCTGGAAAAGACGGGGCTGGGAGAATACCTCTACGTTACAGTTGCGGATAATTTCCGGTAAGGACAAGACGACCATTAGTTTTCATCAGGAGAAATTATTAGACGAATATCAACGCGAAGAAATGAAGAATCATTGGAAAAGTGTCATGGATAAATTATCGGCAAGCATTAAAACCTTAAAAGAATGAGTTATAAAAATACTTTTATCCTCGTAGCACCGGATTGTCCTGTTGAGGTATCTGAAGTACCC
Organism: Saprospiraceae bacterium; assembly: GCA_027008975.1. Taxonomy (GTDB): domain Bacteria; phylum Bacteroidota; class Bacteroidia; order Chitinophagales; family Saprospiraceae; genus JALVDO01. Next base: position 1,243 of record JALVDO010000176.1, read on the forward strand.
GTTTCAAAAAGGGCAAAAAAGCCCATTCATCTATTGCAGTATGAGTTGCTTACAGCTAATCCTTATACCTACGATCATCAGGAGTTGATTTTTGAAGTACATTTATTGAAGGAGGGCATTGAAAACATTTCTGAATCAGAACGGCAGGAGATTTGGGGACGACTTTTTCAGAAAGGACATCCGTGTCTTAGGACTTCTGCGTTGATTAAGCGCTATGGATTTGGTGCTCATTATAACGAAGAGGGAAAAATAGCTATTTATCCAATGGAATCGGAAGGTTACCAACAATTTGAAGAGGATTATTTGGTAAAAAAACTATTGGGCATGCGAAGTAGGAAAAAGTAAAATGCGGCTATTGTCAGCCCCAATCCGACAATCAGATACCAAACTATGGAACTTTTTTTCTCGAAATCGACCTGACTCATATCTCCGTAGGGAACAAATGCCGCCCAATAAAAAGGATGCTTTTTTCCTTGGTTGATGACCTCTAGTTTTGCTTTTCGCAATGCAGCGTCTTTTTCGTCATTTTGGGATAAGAATCGGTAAAAGTCTGTCATCATACTTGCGGCCGTAGCGTCTTCAACTTTCCACAAGGTAGTAATCAGGCTTTTTGCTCCGGCGAAGGAAAAACTCCTACCAATGCTAATAATGCCTTCCCCCCGTTGGTTCTTTCCAACAGCCGTCTCGCAGGCGCTTAAGACGACCATATCCGCATTTAGATTCATCAGGCAAATGTCTTTTGCATAGAGTACTTCTTCCTGTCCGGTCGTGTCGTTGGCAACCGGCGAAAAATAAATAAATGAGAGCCCGCTATTATCATCATCTGCAATGGCATGGGTGGCGAAGTGCAGCCCGGCATACTTAGATGCGCGGGTTAAAAATTTCCTTTTTTCAGTATGGATTCCCTTTAGCAAATCAGCCTTAAAGTAAGCCGAAATTTTCCTTATCTCCTCTTCATTTTTCGGTATTGGGCCGAGTCCCCATCTGCGGGCAATGCCTGTGTTAGGTGTAGAGAATTCCGGGGCTATTGCTAATAATTTCTGATTATTATAGCGGTTTTTGTCATTGAGGTGTTCCAAAAGAACCTTTATGGAGTGCGTGTATCGGAACTGATATTTTTTTAGGAGGTAGTCGTATTTTTTCCAATTATTTCCATGTTTTGTCCCGTCGCTCAATAGTGCGTCAAAGGCGATATATTCCAATTGACCGTCTGGTGCGATTAAGACTTTTTTATTGATTTGAGCAGTGTAAGGTTTTATCAATAATTCATAAAGCCGATGTGCTGAGGCAACGTATTGGTTTAATAAACTATCCCCGCGGTGTTCCGGATAGCCATTCATTGCTTCTCGAAAAAGCACTACCTGCTCTTTTACCTCTCCAATCGGTTGCCGGTTGAACTGCATGGAGTCATTGTTGATTAGTACGGTGAACAGGGATTCATCTCCCCAAAAATAAAGGAGAAGTGCTTCGTCGGTTCTGAGTACTTTTTTTACGTCCTTTACAGAGGTGCGTTCTCGCTTATACCGCCACCTGTAATACGAAGGAAAATGTGACTTGACAAAGGACCCAAACCGGTCACTCTCCTTTTTTAAGTTAAACATTTGTCCGTTAAGACGAACGACTTCGTCCATTTTTCCCGCCCGTTTATTTTCAAAAACAGCCTCTTCTACTCTGGCTATCTCCTTCTTGTAGTAATCATCTCTATCGATGATTGAATCGGGTACTGCTGTCATGATTTCAGCCGTCGCCTCTTTGATGGCATCCCGCAATAACACACTTCTGCTGCGCTCTGAATAGTCAAGCGCCTCTTCAATAAATCGCTCTTCTCCCGTCAACTCATATTGCAAATAGCAAGTCTCCATTATACTCTCGAAGATATAATAAAAATTACTCAGCAAAAACTGCTTTGACTCACCCTCCATACTGTTGTTAATTTGCTCCACCACCTTCAGGCATATCCCATACCAATAATGTGCCTTTTGCAACTGAGTGGTGTCCCCCGTTTCCTTGTATGCGAATAGGTGGTTTTGGGCTTTGAAGAATAGGGAGATGGGGATAAAAACCGAATTTATTTCCGAAATAGATTTAGGATTATTTAAGTTTAGTCCTAGGTTCGTGAGGGATTCGTTAAATATCTTATTAGCTTTTTCATGCTCCCCTAGAAAAGAGTAACAAGTAGCAATTCGTATTGATAGATTAATTACGTCAGGATGTTTTTCCCCGTTTAATAATCGCTGATAATAAATTGCTTTTTGGAAAAATGAAATTGCTTTATTGAATTCTTCTAAGTAGTAATAACAAATTCCAATTTCATCGTAATAAATTCCAACCTCTTCCGGAGAATGTTTTTTTGCTATTTTAAGTCCATCTTTCAAAAATTTTGTTGCAACATCATACTCGCCCTTTGCCCTATAGATATGCGCTAATTTTGTTAGTAAAATTGCATCCTTTTTAGGTGGTCCCGAAATATCATCGTTAATATCTAGCCCCTGAAAAGCAATTTTTTCTGCTTCAACATACTTGCCTTCTTGGAGTAAGACTTCCGAAAGCTTTATTAATATTCTGACTTTTGTGTCAGTAGAGTATGAATACAAATTATTCAATATGTCAAAGGCTTTATATAGGTATAATTCTGCACTTTTTAAGTCTCCCATTGTGGTTAAAGTACTAGAAGTGTGGATATAAATTTGGATTAAAATATTAGAATCAATTGTAGATTGTGAAATTTCGTATTCTTCTGCTTTTTGTAGCGCATTTATAGAATTGTCAACATCATCTACTTGGTAAAAAAAATATCCCATATCATCATAAAAAAAAGCTTTATTTTCAACATAATGTGGACGTAAACTGTCCGTCCAATACAGTATTTTTTTTAAGAATAAAGCACGAATTCTATATTCTCTTTCTTTTTTTATTAAACAGTCTGATATGTCAAGTAATTCTGTTTCAAAATTGCCTTTTGAATAAAGGGAATCTATAAACTCGATTATTGTGGTTGGATTTTCATCTTTAATGAACGATTTGGCAATTCTTTTACAGGGAAAGGATTGTGTGAAAATGGGAGCAG
>JALVDO010000177.1 GCA_027008975.1 Saprospiraceae bacterium
ATGGATTTCATTCTTTTTATTGGGTATAGAGAATGAAGACAACAGCCTTCGCATTCCCGCTGCCACGGGTAATAAAAGTATTGATGATGTCTTTAGGGGAATGAATAAATTGAATGAGCTATTCAAACAGGTGAAAATCGACAACAAAACGCAGGAGCAACATTTTAAAACGGTTATCAACCAATCGGCGACGGGATTGTTTTCGGTCAACGAAAAAGGAAGGGTCATGCATATCAACCCTGCCGCCACAAAACTGGTCAATCTGGAAGCCTGGCATCACATCAATTCGTTAGGAAGGATAGACGAGGCGCTGCCAAACTTCATCCGGCAGAATGACTCTTCGCAGACTATTTTCGAGAATCAATACGGTCAAAAATTGCTATTCAGACTTTCGCAACTACACACACAGAAAGAAGAAATCACCCTTGTCGCAGTCAGTGACATCACCAAAGAACTGGACAACAGGGAAGTAGAAGCATGGGTAAAACTTGCGCGCACATTATCCCATGAAATCATGAACAACATCACTCCCATCACCACTTTATCGCAGGTCATTTCTGGCTATTTTACCAACAAAAATGGGACAAAAAGACTATCCGACCTTGATGCAAAAACCATCGACAATGCCGTGAAGGGATTAAATGTCATCGAAGAGAGAAGTCTGGGATTGATGAACTTTGTGAATAATTACCGAAAATTCACCAAACTTCCCGAACCCCAAATTGAAGACACCAACGTATCCGACATCGTCGAAAAATGCCTGATTGCCATCCGTAGTTACCCTCTTTTTGATGTGATAACGCTCGAAAAATCTATTCCCCCGGATGTACACTTCCCGACCGATGCCCAATTATTATCCCAGGTTATTACCAACCTGTTGAAGAATGCCTACGAAGCACTAATCGGCGACAAAGAAAATATCGACCCAAGGCTGAAAGTCAAATTGACAAAAGAAGGATATAACATCAAGATCGAAATTATCAATAACGGTGCTGGAATCCCTCCGGAGTTGAGAGAACAAATTTTCGTCCCGTTTTTTACGACCAAGGAGGATGGTACCGGAATCGGATTGAGCCTCAGCAAACAGATATTATTGCAGATGAATGGCGATATTATCTTAAAGCCGACTGCTAATTCGCTGACGCGCTTCATCGTTGTTCTCAACCGGAAATAGCCGATTTGTAACTACTCAGACACCCCGTTTTCAGGTATAAAATGGGTATCTGAGCAGTTACTTTTACTTATCTATCTATTAGGGAAGATAACTCAAGTAGGCATCTCTGAGTTCCTTGGCCATGAGCCCTCCCGGACCGGAAGGAGACATATCATTATAATATTGAAAGATAACCATGTTGCGAACATAGGGCGTAAGGGTCATTAATTTTTCTTTCAAATTATCAAATGATTCAGGAGTGTCTTGGGTGGTGAAGGTCTCAACATCAGCCCATAGTGCCCCTTCGAAGTCCCCATCGGTAAACAATCCGTCATTTGCCGCTTCAAAATATTTATCCAAGTCGTCGAAATTGCAGTGACCTACGCCGATGCCATCCTGTACCATTATCAAATCCAAATCACAAGATGCCATTCGCTTCATAAATGTTCTAAATTTATTTACAGGCGTAATGGTATTATTAAAAAAGACCGTTGTTGATACGGGTTTATCGCTAATCGCTTTGCAATGACTGGCAATGGGATTGATGAGCTCATTTTTCAGCAGGTTGAATTTTTCTTCTGTGCCGTAATAATAAGGAGCCCCTTCTTGAGAAATGTACCAGCCCGCAAACGACTTGTTATTTTTCAGTCTGAGCCAAATATCATCAGCCAAGTCTATTGAGCGCTGTGCATGAAGACTCAACTCGGTTGAATTGGTGGCATTGCTCCAATAATTTTCATTAAAGTACAGCCCTACAAACACATTCATATCCGCCTTATTGGCTGCATTTAATAGATTGTAAAGGACATCCCTATGTATTGAGGAGCTATAATTATTGTCTGAATCTGCCCACAGATAATCATTGTAGGCGGTAAATTGAACAAAGATGTTTTTTATTCCAACCTCCTTCATCTCGTTTAAGTGAGCCGTCCATTGATTATCCGTCCATGCCTCTTTGTTCCAAAAATCAATAAATGTACCTGTAAAATAAGGTGTCGTACTTCCCGGTCCTTTGACAATCAAGGTATCCTTATCCATCGTGGAGGGGGGCTTCACAATGGGCGTATCGTCTCCACATCCGGAAGAGAATAAAAGGGCGCCGAACATGCTCATCAAAACCAACAATGGCACTAATCCAATGAAAGATTTTTTGCTAAATGCGGAATTTTTTTTCATTTTTCTTTTTTTATTGTAACTGCTCAATATGTGTGTCAAAGGACAGGATTTTTTGCAAAGCAAAAAATCCTGTTATGCTTATTTTTGTAAAATCATCTTAATAGTCTTGGAATAACGAGCAGTACGCAGCGTACAGAAGTAAACGCCTGCGCTCTTTTCTGCAAAGTCCAAAGGTACGATATTTTCACCGGCATCATAAATCGCTCCGGTGTTTATCACCTTTTTACCGCGCGCATCAAAGACGGCAATGGAAACCCATTCTCTTTCACTTAGTACAAAGTCAATAGCTGTTTGGGACAAAAACGGGTTGGGGAAATTTGTTACTTGCAAGGCAGTACGATCAATATCATTTACATCCACTGTCGTCCTTTCGATTAGATGGACGTCATCCAACCAGACTTCCGCCCCTCCGATAGCTCCCAACTGGAACACAAAATTCACATCCATTGAGGCCGTCACCGCAAAGGTATCAACGAAGGTCTGTGGAGTAGTACCCAACTCCAGAGATCCGGCATAGATATTAGCCCAGGGATCGTGTACCTGCTGCAAAACAACCTCTACCGAAGTGGCCTCACTTGCCACCGCCTGAAAGGAAACGATATAAGATTTCCCTTCGAGAATACCATCAGGAACAGCCTGTGCTAAGCCCAATTCCCAGGCTTCGCCGTTACCGGCTGAAGCAATTGACACCTTGGCGCTATTGCTACCTTCCAGTACGCCGGAACCATCAATCTCCACATTACCGGTGGTACTACTCTCCCAAACCTGCCATTCGTTCAATTGCTCATTAAAGAAATTATTACTCAACTTTTCCCCCGGATCAAGTTCCGGTCCCGGGTCAATTCCCTGCCCTTTAACGAGGTGGACATCATCTATCCATACCTGGGCGCTTCCGATTGCTCCCATCTGAAATACAAAATTGCAGGAAGCTGCAGAAGATAATAAAAAGGAATCAACAAACATCTGTGGTTCGGTGGTTAAGTTTACCGTTTTGGTAAATAAGCCTGCCCAAGGGCTTTCGGACTCTTGAATGACCAATTCGATACTGGTGTTTTCGCTGGCTTTAGCCATAAATGATACATAATAAGTGGTATCGGCGCTTAACCCATTGGGCAAACCCTGCGCAAAGCCCAATTCCCATTGAGCGCCACCACCGGGTACCGTTATTTGCAAATGAGCGCTTTTGGCACCATTGAGTTGTCCCGTCGAGTCAATATCTACCGTTCCTTGTGTAGCACTTTCCCAGAGCTCCCAGTTTGCCAGATTATCATCAAAATCGGTATTTAGTAATAACTCCTGAGCAGATAAGTGTATCATCCCCATTATCATCAATCCAATAATCGCAATTTTTTTTGTAAATATTCTATTCATAACAATATGTTTTTGTATTGGGGGATTGGCTCCCCAAGGTGTAAAGAAGTTGTTCAAAATAGTAGCTAATTAGTTACCAATCATTGTTTAATTATCCGTTTATATTCCCCGTCATTTGTCTTCAAAAAATACATTCCCTTTGGGTACGAGCTCATATCTACGATATTTTGCCCCATGTGTAAGTCAAATTGCCCCATCAAGCGACCGTTGTCACTATAAACAAAGAGAGTCGTTTCCCGCTTACTTGCAAAATAGCAATAGTCACTCACAGGATTGGGGAAGCAGGTGCCATCCTGTCTCGTCAAGACAACTCTGGCGATGGGACTAAAATCATCTTTTCCATCGTAGTCGATTTGTCTAATTCGATAGAAATTATCCCCATCATTAGGGAATTGGTGTACAAAGGTATAGGTAATCGCCTCGTTAGAGTCCCCTCCTCCGGCGACTTCTCCAATTGAATCAAATTTGCGACCATCCGTACTGTGCTCAATGATAAATTTTTGATTATTTAGCTGGGAAAGCACCTGCCACGAAACAATCACCTCCCGACCTGAGACAGCAGCATCAAAGCTACCCCAAACAATGGGAAGTATGCCCAAGTCTTT
>JALVDO010000178.1 GCA_027008975.1 Saprospiraceae bacterium
AAGTGATGTGCTTGGATTCCAGTTGGATGGTGCCACACCTCACCCTCAACGTCTGATTGTTGTCAACGATGCGGGAATGATAGTGGGTATTTCAGATGGCACTGATATTGACTTTTCTGCCTATTCTTTGGGTACTTATCATGTCTATGGTGTCTCTTATCTCGGTGCGTTTAGCGCGAATGTTGGCGAAGATTTCGATTCGGCGGTCTTTTCGGATGCTTGTTATGGTGTGACCTCTAATTTTGTTACCGTAACTATAGTGGAGAGCTTTGCTGAAGGAGAGGGAGCTGGACGAAGTGCCAAGTTGGAAGAGACTTCTTTACAATCCTTAGAGGTGAAGCTATCGCCCAATCCCGCTAGAAACTTTATTCTTGTCTCTATTGCCAATGCAGAGGAGTCTTCTACGGGCGCCATTGCGCTTTTTGATGTCATGGGGCGTATGGTTCGTCAGCAAACGATTAGCAACGAAAATGTCGTGCTGGTAGATATAGAAAATCTCGTTCCGGGCTTGTACTTACTTGCTGTAAATATGGGTTCAGACCAGAAGGTCGTTCGGGTAATCAAAGAATAAGATAATAAGGGCAATAAAAAAACCTGATGTCGTGAGACATCAGGTTTTTTTAGCGCTTAAATTTGCATTATTTTTTAAACCCAACTCTGGTCTTCTCCTTGATTCTGGCTTTCTTACCAACCAATCCTCTCAGGTAATAAAGGCGAGCTCTTCGTACTTTACCGTGCTTCAACACCTCAATCTTTACAATATTGGGTGAACTCAAGGGGAAAACACGCTCAACACCTACGCCGTTAGACATCTTTCTAACGGTAAATGTTTTGGTCTCTCCTGTACCTTTCACTTGGATGACATCCCCGCGGTATGCTTGAATACGCTCCTTGCTCCCTTCGACGATCTTGTAGCTAACAACTACGTTATCACCGGGACGAAAGTTAGGATGTTCATTCTTCTTACTTAGCTCTTTATTGACAAATTTAATCGCGTCCATTTTATAGGAAATTTATTAGATTTTTTACCTTATTTTTATTCGAGGTGCAAAGGTAATACTTTTTTTGAATTAAAATCAACTTTTTTTAAAATAAAAAACGGAATGAGGATTAGTATTGATGAGTTACGGGTACGTTCATTAGAGGATTCTGTTTGGGGAAGGGCACCCGCTTTTTAAAAAACAAAAAAAATAAAAAAAAAGCGCCTAACTATTTTACTTTTTTAAAAAAAGACTTATCTTTGCAGTCGCTTTTAGGAAATGACCTTTTTATAAGCCTTTTTTTGAAATTATTTTTCCCAAATTGTTGTTTGAATAAATGGTAGTTTGGAAAGCACCATGATTGCCTTTGTGTACAAGGTAGTTAGTGGAAAATGCCGATGTAGCTCAGTTGGCCAGAGCAGCTGATTTGTAATCAGCGGGTCGGGGGTTCGAATCCCTCCATCGGCTCAGTTTTTGTATTCACATCACAATGCGAAAACGTTTGGGGGTGCGCCGGAGTTGGAGAGCCGGGCTGGACTGTAAATCCAGTGACTCTGTCTGAATAGGTTCGATTCCTATCACCCCCACAACAAAGCAGGAAAAGACCTGTTTGAAGAATCGTAAAATATATTTGCGGGCGTAGCTCAGTTGGTAGAGCATCAGCCTTCCAAGCTGAGGGTCGCGGGTTCGAGTCTCGTCGCCCGCTCATTATTTTTCGATTGTCTTATTATATATATAAGGCGTACTTGGAGCATCTGTCTCCTCTAAGCCAATGTAGCTCAGGGGTAGAGCACTTCCATGGTAAGGAAGGGGTCGGGGGTTCAATTCCCTTCATTGGCTCCAAGATTAAACTGATTTTTATTTTTATTGCTAAACTGAAATATCCAAAATTTAATATCGATGGCAAAGGAAACTTTTGATAGGTCAAAACCACACTTAAACATAGGTACCATTGGTCACGTTGACCATGGAAAGACTACCTTAACCGCTGCAATCACTCACGTTCTTTCAAAGGAAGGACTTGCGGAGCAGGCTAGCTACGATTCAATCGATGCTGCACCCGAAGAAAAGGAAAGGGGTATCACTATTAATACCGCTCACGTTGAATACCAAACAGAGAAAAGACACTACGCGCACGTAGATTGTCCGGGCCACGCCGATTACGTTAAGAACATGGTAACAGGTGCTGCTCAAATGGATGGTGCCATCCTTGTTGTGGCTGCAACAGACGGGCCAATGCCGCAAACTCGTGAGCACATCCTTCTTGCACGTCAGGTAGGTGTGCCTAAGATTGTTGTTTTTATGAACAAAGTTGATTTGGTGGACGATGAGGAGATGTTGGAATTGGTGGAAATGGAAGTTCGTGAATTGCTAGATGCCTACGAATTTGACGGAGACAACGCTGCCGTTATCGCTGGTTCTGCATTGAAAGCATTGGAAGATGATCCCGAAGCAATGGCGCAAATCAAAAAATTGATGGACGCTGTTGATGAGCAGATTCCTGAGCCGGAGCGTTTGACTGACCAGCCTTTCTTGATGCCTATTGAGGATGTTTTCTCCATCACAGGTCGTGGTACTGTTGCAACAGGACGTATCGAGCGTGGTGTAATCAACACTGGTGATCCTGTTGAAATCATCGGAATGATGAAAGAAGGAGAGAAGCCTTTGACATCAGTTATTACTGGAGTTGAGATGTTCCGTAAGATTTTGCCTCGAGGTGAAGCTGGTGATAATGCCGGTTTGTTGCTACGTGGTATTGCGAAAGAGGAAATTAAGCGTGGACAGGTTATTTGTGCTCCCGGTTCTGTTAAGCCACACAAACACTTCAAGTGTGAGGTTTATGTGTTGAGTAAAGATGAGGGTGGACGTCACACGCCATTCTTCAATGGATACCGACCACAATTTTATTTCCGTACTACTGACGTGACCGGTGATGTTACTTTGCCTGATGGAGTAGAAATGGTAATGCCGGGTGACAACGTAACTTTGGAAGTTAAGTTGTTGAACACAATCGCGATGGAGAAAGGTCTTCGCTTCGCGATTCGTGAAGGTGGACGTACCGTTGGTGCGGGACAGGTGACCGAAATCATTGAGTAATATCAATCGACATACACTAATCTCTTTTGATAGTAATCAAAATTGATTTTTAATGAATTAAGCACTCCTTCTGTTGGGGTGCTTAATTTTCCATACACGGGCATAGCTCAACTGGTAGAGCGACGGTCTCCAAAACCGTAGGCTGTGGGTTCAAGTCCTACTGCCCGTGCAAAACAGAAGTTGTTTAAGGGTGGCAGCCAAGTGAGCTATTTTTAACAACTTCATAATTAACAAGAGATTTATTCTAATGGAAAAGTTGAAATTATATATACTGGAGAGCTATAACGAATTGGTACATAAAGTGACTTGGCCAACGTGGCCAGAGTTGCTAAACACCAGCGTTGTGGTAGTCACCGGCTCTATTATCCTCACCCTGTTGGTTTTTTTAATGGATGGTGCATCTAATATAGTTACAAGCATTCTCTACGGTACTTTTTTCTCTTAATACTCTTTGATTTTACCTTAATCAAATACAAGTAACAATATCTAATGACGGAAGAAGAATTACAGAATAGCTCAGAAAATGAGTCATCTGCCAACGCAGAGGATGCTGTTGATACCGAGGAAACGGTAGATACTTCTTCGGTAGAAGCACCGGATAGCAGCGAGCCCTCTACTGCAGTAGAAGAGGAGGAGCAGGTAGTGGTGCAAGAACGAAAAGAGCCTGTTGGGGTGAACCCGACAACAAAGTGGTACTCATTAAGAGTTATTAGTGGAAAGGAGCGTAAGATAAAGGAGCGTATCGACTTAGAGATTCAGCGTTCAGGATGGGGAGATGTGGTGAAGCAAATATTTTTGCCTACTGAGAAGGTCTATAAGATACGAAATGGCAAGAAGGTAATCATGGAGCGTAATATCCTCCCGGGCTACATTTTGGTAGAAGCTGTTCCTGAACAGTTTACAGGGGAAATGATTCAAACGATTGCCGGTACTCCGAATGTCATTCACTTTTTAGGTAAGAATAAACCAATCCCGATGCGGGATTCTGAGGCAAACAAACTACTCGGTAAAGTTGATGAATCAGCAGATGCTTCCGAGGCAATGGTTGAGCCATTCATCATTGGAGAATCGATTAAAATTATTGATGGGCCATTCAATGAGTTTGTTGGCGAGATTCAGGAAATAAATGAAGAAAAGAAAAAATTAAAAGTCATAGTGAAAATATTTGGTCGTGGTACTGAAGTGGAGCTTGGCTTTATGCAAGTTGAAAAACAATCTTAAATAATA
>JALVDO010000179.1 GCA_027008975.1 Saprospiraceae bacterium
GGAGTACAACCAATTGAGGCGGCTACCTGCAAAAATCAGACAGTTGAAGAATTTGACGGAGTTGCATTTGAGCGGTAACCGATTGCGCCGTTTACCTAAAGAAATCGGGCAGTTGAAGAATTTGACTGATTTGTATTTATGGAATAATCCCATCTCCAAAGATGAACAAGAAAAAATCAGAACCCTACTCCCCAATTGTACTATCCACTTCTGATATTCTAAAAAAGAAAAAAATACCAAACAGTATGCGCCAATCCGACAATTTCCCCTACTTTCACATCTAAAAAATCATTCAACATGACAAAAGAAGCACACTGCAAATGCAAGGGAAACTGCACCAATAACCGCTGCGCCTGTCGAAAAAATCATGAAGGCTGCGATGAAAGCTGCGGTTGTAAAGACTGTAAAAACCCCTATAACGGCGTGGACACCAACGGACTTCATATCTGTGCACTGGATGCCATCGAGACCTATAAAAAGCTAACGCCGAAACAACTCGACACCCTATATGAATTACCCTGCGGTTGCGAGGAAGTTCCCCTGAAAGACCTACTCGATGACTACTCCTGTAGCGAATGCGGAGAGGTCTATTACTACTCCTTTTGCTGGAGGGATGTCGTACAGGATAGTTGCACCTGGCACTGCGAAGTCTGCCGGGAGTGTCGCGACTGGCGGGAATGGCACTGCCCGAATTGCAACCGGTGTACCTATGGCGTCACATTACCTTGTGAACACTGTGGTGCGCCGGGGCGTTATGCCGGATTTTGAGTTTACTCACATTGTAGTACGCTATCATCTGCCTACCTGCTTCCCAACTGAAAGGAGGGAAGTTTCCCACAGGCTGATGATTTTGTCCGGCATCGACACCTGTATTCAAAACCTGTGGAATATGCGTCAACTTTTTTTGAAATATCGAGGGGATGAAAATGTACATTCCGGATGACAGGTATTCGGAAATTGTGCGTCAACCAAAAAAGAAAACCCCAAAAAGTTGCTAAATATTGAAACTTTTTGCAACTTTGATTAGAGCCCTCGTGGTTGCAACAAATGGATTTATCAAAAAGACTCAAAAAACACCAAAAAAGGAAATAAACAAAGCAGAACGAATAATGAAAGGGTGCATTTCATTTTGTCGCCTACTAAAATCTGACAAAATCATAGTACTAGACATTTTGCAAATAGCCTGTTTATGATTGTTATTTTGTCACCATATTTGCATAAATGGCAAATATATTGCCAAAATAAAAGCCATTTCGACTAATTCTCTAACAAAGTGTGACCCCGATTGGGGTCATTTCTGTGACCAACACCACAAAATGACCACAGAGTGGTCAAACTTTGTTAGAAAAGGATAACCAACGTCTCTGTTTTGGCGGTATTTTTGATGCCCTTGGCTCAAAAATGGTGACAAAATAAGAATTGAAATCCCCTGTACGCTCAAAATGTATAGTGCTATGCGACAAAATGAAATGCACCCATAATGAAAATATATTTCAAACAATAAAATAATATAATATGGCAAAAATGAAAGCATATAGTTTATCAGAAATGGAAGATAAATACATCGGGAAAAAAGGAACTAAAGAGAGAGAAGAATATGAGTATGAGTTAAAAATGGAATTGTTGGGTCAAATGATAAGAACAGCCCGAAAAGAAAGAAAATTAACTCAAGAAAAATTGGGAGAAATAATAGGTGTAAATAAATCTCAAATTTCAAAACTTGAAAATAATGCAAATAGTGCAAGAATTGAAACAATAATTAAAGTATTTAAAGCACTAAAAGCAGAAATTAATTTCAATGTGACACTGGAAAATAATCGCTTGAAAATTGCTTAACAGTATCCGGCATCGACCTGAAAATACCCCTCACCGCACCAAAACAAAATCCCCGGACAATCGCTCCACGCGACCATCCTCAAATTCTACCTCTGCGGTATAGACAAATACTGCGGGGTTCATCAGCCGGCCATCTAGATAACCATCCCATCCATAAAAGGGATTGTTGGGTAGGAAGTGTTCGGCGGAGAAGACCATTTCGCCCCAGCGGTTGAATATAAGGAAGTACCGTATCTCTTTGATTCCCGTCGATGGTGCATGGATATATAGCCTATCGTTGACGCCATCCCCATTCGGACTGAAGGCATTCGGAATAAATATTGGCGTCCTTTTATCAACAAAAATATGGACGAAATTGGAGGCATTACAGCCAAATTCGTCTTCCACATAAAGCGTGTAAGTGGTCGAAACCATCGGCTTTGCATAGGTGGTGATGCTATCCGGATTACTAAGCGTCTCGGTCGGACTCCATTGTACAATCACCGGGTCGATGGTCGTCTCGCCGTGTAGCAAAATACTATCGCCAAGCAAGATGGTCTTACTATCGAAGCCCAAATCCAATGCAATATCTTCAGCTGGGTTTACAATCACATCCACGGCGTCACTACAGCCATTTTCATCGCCTACAAGAATGGTATAGCTACCTGGCGCCACTCGTGGTATAACAAGGGGAAGACTACCAATCAAATCAAAGGACTCTCCATCAAGAGAATATTGCAATTGTCCTGTCCCCCCGATGACTTCCTCAATGACAATAGAACCTGCCTCGTCGAGGCAATTGGCATCAATGCTGCTCGCGCTGACCTCAAATACCTCGGCAGGGTCTAACGCGACCCCCGTCTCGACTGTACAGCCTGCTGCATCGGCTACTGTTACCGTATAAAAACCGGCAGACAGGTTACCAATTTGCTGGCTATCACCCTGATTCGACCAAGAATAACTGTAAGGTGGAATTCCGTTTTGGGCTGTAGCCCGAACACTTCCATCATCCGTCCCGCCGCAGCTAATGGCACTCACCACCTCTGCGATGGCATCTATCTGACTGACTGTAATGGTCACTTCGCCATCTTCGATTATCACGGGGCAATCCATACCGGCAGAAACGACTTCATGTAGGAAATAAGTCGTCGTCTGTGCCGGCGATACGCTAATGCTAAACCCATTACTAATATCGGAATAAACAATGGGGATATTGACACCATCCGAAAAAGTAGCATCGTAAAGCCCTCCATCGGATACGTGAATAGTGAGGGAGACAGGCTCGCCGTCACAAATCGTCTGGTCGTTGGTAATGGATGCCGTCACAGCAGGCAAAAAGCTCAAATTGACATTAACCGTGCTATCGCACCCGTTGGCGGCGGCACCTGTTAGCACCTCCGTTCCCGTAGGAGTGTCTATATCATAGATTTGCCCGTTAACGGTAATTGATTCGTCCGGACACAAAGTTTGCTCCAGCAAAAAAGTACTACCCTCCATTATTGCAATCGTCGCTACGGTATCTATCATCTGTGAACAAAAGACATCTGATACTTCCGTTAGCCGAATGCTAAAGCTACCTCCGGACAGACCAAAATCAGTAGGACACAGCGTATAAGTCGTATCCTGCGTAAATGCCGGAAAGCTGATATTAAGCCCGAGTTCGACAATCGTCGCCTCAACCACAAACGGCGGTGTCCCCTCAAAATGGAGACTCACTTCACCACAATCATTACTGCAAATGCCGGTCGGAGCCGAAATGCTTACCGTCGGGTTGACACCCAAAGTAGAGATGGAAATGGTATTGCTTATTTGGCAATTATTGGCATCTGTTACAGTGACGCTATAATCCCCTGCCGTCAGGTTCACCGGATTGGTCTGCCCGTCTAATGCATCATCATCCCAGTCGATTATCAGAGGCATCGTACCACCTGTTATTTCCAACAAGATACTGCCATCCATTGCATCGGGACAGTTCTCGGCACTCACAATGGCATTGACCTGTAGCATACAACCGACTTCGGTAATATTAAAAATACAGGTTGTACTACAATCATTGGCATCGGTGACTGTTATTTCGTAATTTCCGGCTTCGAGATTCGCAATGGTCGTCGTACCCGCGGTATCTTCCGTCTGTATGCCACCCGACCATGTGATGGCATAAGGTGGGACACCGCCTTCGATGGTGATGCCTGCCACTCCGTCGTTGCCACCCGGAGCAGACACGGGGCTTTCTTCAGAACAGCTAATAGTCAGCTCCGTCGGGTCGGTCAGTGTCGTCGAAGTGCTTTGCACACAGTTGTTATCGTCTGTTACGGTCACGGAATATGTTCCTGCTGCTAGTCCGGTTGGGTCTTCGACTCCATCCAACGTATCGTCATCCCAGTCGATGGTGACATTGCCGATAGGATTGGAAATGGTCAGTTGGATACTGCCTTGGCTTTCGCCAAAACAATTATTAGGGGTGTTGGCAATGGAAAG
>JALVDO010000180.1 GCA_027008975.1 Saprospiraceae bacterium
AAATTCGTATTTAGCACCTTGATTGTTGCCTTTTTGCACTTTCGCCCAAAACTCCAGATTGGCTTTTTCACCAAGAGGGACATGCACAAAACCGCCCAAACCACCGGCTGTCAATTTACTATTTTCGATTTCGATATCTACTTTGTTCAGTTTGAAATTCCAGCCTGCGATACTTCCCTTTGCCAAGGGAGCACTCTGTGCGAGGAAATGACCGGTTACGCCCATTTTGTCAATCCTGAAATTTTCTACCCCCACTTCGATAAGACCGCCTCCTTCTTTTTTGAAACCTTTGGGCAATTTAAGCTTTAGGGATTTGATATAGATTCCAATCCAGTCATTGCCCTTATTGGGGAAGGCGCTTTTGAAGGAATTGCTGTTTTTTGACGTAGAGAAATCAAAACTAACAGAAGAGGCTTCCATTACAAAATCACGTGCCTCCGGTATTGAAAACGGATGGCTAATCGTCAAATCAGGTAAAAAGAAATCCTCAAAGTTGGTATTGCCATCTATTTCGAAAGGAACGTTTAATTTTGTATTTTCATCTGCAATAACTTTGTATTTATTATCCAATGGCAAGGCTATCTCACGGGATAAAACCAAGGCTCCCTTGATATGTAGGGAATGAAAACCACCACAATCCAATACGACATAAGTCTCCTCATTTCCACCGTCCACTACCATGGAAACATTATTGGAAAGCGGTAAACTTTTATCACTTGCCAGACTTACCTTTATCTCAGCATCACCAAATCCATTGGGTTGGATTTTAATGCCTTTGGTGGAAATATTTAGCCAGTCCCCATTCATCGACTGCGGTACATCAATGGGCAAAATGGTATTCACATAAGCCTCTTTTGGTTCAAATATCAATCCCACAATACCGACATTGTACTGATCGCTATCCCAGGAGATGGGCAGGTCGATTGAATTATTGGGGTTCAACTGACTGACCATTCTGCTGCCCTGCTGCAATTTGTCGTAAAGTCCCTGTGCATTCGGCAAATTGTCCATCACCCCATCTTTGACCGTTGCCATTTGGGAGCTGATGATATTACCGGAAGTGACTTTTGCCGTTATTTTTCCCGATTTCAGACGGTTGCTATTATCCACCTTGATGCCGGTAAATTCCACCTTTACCATGGTATTGAGGAAGTTGACTTTTATTGTTCCCGTACCGTTGAAAGTGCCACCGCTGTTCTTTGAAAAAACCGTATTTTTAACCACAAATAGTCCGGCTTTAATATCCGTTCCATTGCTAATATTACTCTTTGCCGCACCAAATTGTCCTGCGTATTTTGTATTGGCAACACAAGCGCCATCCGGTGGATCCGGGACACCATCGTCCGGGCCATTACTCAAATTAAAACCCTGTTGATTGGGAGGAGAATTATCCTCTGTTCCCCCATCGTTATTATCTGCAAATATGTCAACGACCTGTGGGATTTTATAATTGAAGGTGGTAATGGCACTTTTGCCTTCATTTTTGAAAGCCAGTGTTCCCTGCGGATCGTAAGCCGTCACCCGAACAGCATATTGGTGCCCGGTCTGTAGCTGTGGATCACTGATGCTATAAGGGTGAGTTGTTGCGACAATATTTTCCTTTTCGTAAAAGGGCTGAATCGGTATCTGCCCCTCAAAGGCATCATTGGGATTAAACAACCCCACAGCCGTCATATCCACCAATTGTAGGCGATACCTCGTAACACCGGCCATCCCCGAAGGCGTCCAGGTGAAATTGACGAACTGAGGAGTTTGTTTAGTGACATTTGTCTCATTTGAAGGAGACAGAATAACAGGCGGGTCATAATTGGTCAGAAAGATATTGGTACATCCCGTGCCATCTGACAACAATTGGTTATTATTCACATCCAATGCCCTGATGCACACTTCATACATGCCCTCGGGTAGTGTTTCGGTTCGAATAATTTGATTGACATCCACGCCGGTCACATCTGCATCGTTTTCCGTAAGATTTTCGAAATGGTCCTGTAGTTGTATTCCGGTCAACACCTTCACCTCCATGGGATTTAGTGTGATTGGCACGAGCGGACTCCAACTGTCCTTAATGTGACCTTCGATGCCTCTGTTGTCCGTTACGGATGTAATCAATTTGAGTTGAAGGGTATTATTTCCCATATTTGTCAGCGTCACCACGGACTGCCGATTGAAGGAAAGGTAATCCTCCAAATGAATGGGGTAAGGCGGTGGAATATTCACGGATATTCGCACCTGTTGAGCATCGGCTGCAAAATGAAAGCAGACCATTATCAAAAAGATTACTAACCCTTTTGATGAGAACCTGTTTGTACAACGCATATTTATTTATTTATAAGGTTAAGTGCATGTTTGGACTTTAGTAATTGGTCTGCAAACGCCACTTTTTCGCTTACACTGCGTTACAGAACTGGGCTTCGTAGCGCTGCTACGACCCCAAACCTGCGCCTTGTCTAAACAAAAAATTGACTGTTTTCGACACAAAGACCAAAATCCAAACATGCTCTAAGTGCTTTTCTAATTCTGACCACAAAGCATATCACAAAGGTGGTGGGATTGACCTTCCAAAAGGTTTAACAAAAGGTAAAAAAGTGTAAAAAAGTGTAAAATTTTTTTGGGGGGGGTATTTGTCATAAGCATACCCCAATCTTCCTTTTCTGGTACGGACGCGTATGTGCGCTATTGCTCCAGTCAGCTCGGGGGTATGCAGGGATAAATAAGGGGCACACGACAATGTCGTGTGCCCCTATAATAATCGTCCCCTTTCTCTCTATTTATTCAAAATCACTGTCTTCGTCTTTAGCTCTTCTCCTGATAGTATCCGGACGTGGTAAATGCCATTTTCGAAGCGACTATCGGATAAATCCACGTTTATCGTTGGAGATTCCAATCTGTCGAGGTGTAGCGTCCATACCGATTGCCCGATGGTATTATAAATGGCGATGTCGATATTTTTATCCATAAATTCGGCTGCTTCGATGGTAAATGTGCCGGCAGACGGATTGGGATAAAGGGTGATTTCTTTGGCTACCTCCTGCACGACCACCTCATTAAGGTTGGGTTGTTGCTGAAGGAGTTCTCCCTGAAAGACACACAATGCCCAAATTACTTTGTCTTCGGATGCTACCCCTCCTTCACAAATAAATCTACCGAACATAAAGGTCAGCATATTGCTGCCGGAGTCATTGACTTTTATCTTTTCCCGGGCATAAACATCCGCAACGACGACCGATCCCTCGTGTACTTTGAAAGAATCTCCTACGTATATCACCACATCTTCCGCATCGACATTCAACTCATTGAAGGTGCCGATATTGACCCGCTTTCGCACCATTAGATGCGCCGGTTGCAGGAAGTTAATCTTCGCCTGCGACTGGGTGGTGATATTCTGAACGTAAATCTCCGGATTATCAAAGACAAGTGTACCGCCGCTCATCACGGTGATGTAACCGTAGTGGCTATTTGTCAATGTAACGGTCTGCCCCGAAAGTACGGTGACGCTGTTGGCATCATGGAAGTGGTTGGGGATAAATGGAGGTAGCGTCAAATTCGGATTGTCATCCACATAGTCTTCTACGGTACTGGTACCGTCGATAAACGCCTCGTCGGATTCTAGATAAGTATATATAGTGGTATTGTCGGTGATCCCCACTTCCGAGGCATTGATGACCGCAACACCACCGTCGTAAACAATAGATTGCTTCATCGACAAATCCTCATTGGCGATGATGATGTATTGGGATAAGACCTCGTCCAACCAGCTCGAATTATTGACGCCGCAGCAACTTCCTTCATCATTGACACAAAAATCCTCCCAAGGCGCATCGAAGTCATTGCCATCGCTGATGTACTCGTTTGAGAAGTTGCAAAGGACGGATGCACCATCTTTTAAATCGGCATCGTAGCAGCCGGAAAGCTGATTGTCAGCAATACGAAAGACAAAGAGATCTGATAATTGATTAAAGCTATTGGGAATACTGCCTGTTAGTTGGTTTTCATGAAGCTTCAAAGAATTCAGATTACTAATGTTACCCAACTCAGTAGGGATACTTCCTGTTAATTGATTTTTATAAAGCCACAAAGAATTCAGATCACTAAGGTTACCCAGCTCGGAGGGGATACTGCCCGTTAATTGGTTTTTATAAAGCCACAAAAGATCCAGATTACTAAGGTTACCCAGCTCCGCCGGGATACTGCCCGTTAATTGGTTTTGAGAAAGATCCGAAGACTTCAGGTTACTAAGGTTACCCAACTCGGCAGGAATGCTACCCGTTAATTGGTTATCATAAAGTT
>JALVDO010000181.1 GCA_027008975.1 Saprospiraceae bacterium
CAGGGTATTTCTTGAAATGCCCAATTGCTTTGCCAGTTCTTGTCTTGACTTAAATTTCATTGTTTACTTTTTAATTATTGTTTTCAAAAACTACCAAAGTGGTATCACAAAGATTCTGAAATTTTCAATTGAAAAGTGTCTATTCTATTATTCGTAAGTCGGCTTGTAGGCTGTGCCTGTTGTGAGCAATAATTCGCCATGCAAACTATTGTCATGATTTTATCTGTTAGGTCGCACTGCTCACTATTTGATGTATAGACGACGGAAATATCAAAAATCCATAATTTATGAACCAAAAAGATACTTAAAAGTAGGATTTTACTAGTAGTACCTCATTTTTCAAACCTGATGTTTCTTTGCACCATGGGTAAAAAGAGTGATTATAAGGATGTATTCTTAAAGCAATTGGGTGACCGAATCAAAAGTCTAAGAAAAGCGAAAGGCTATTCCAATTACGAGCAGTTTGCATTCACCCATGGCATTGCTCGTGCACAATATGGCAGGTATGAAAACGGTGCAGATATGCGAATTAGTTCGCTATTAAAAATTATTCAGGCGTTTGATATGAACGTTGAAGAATTTTTTAGTGAAGGATTTGATGAGGGTGTCACCAATATTTTGAAATAGTACTCCACTTTTCTGATTATACATAACGCAATCGGCACCCACCCTCAAAAGACTCCGACTATCCCCAGCTAGTCCGCATGGATACTGGGGTATGGATTCGCATCCCTTCAATCTGTGTCATCCGCACCGGTACGCGCCCGACAATACCCAGACGGGCGCGACAAGACTGTCCCGTATGGGTATTGGTGCTGTCCCGTATGGGTATGGGTATGGGTGTTCCCCTCTTCCTCATGGTAAGTAGTTACAAAAACAATATGCTAAGTTTAGCTTCAATTGAAAAAAACTTTTATTGCCTATCTATTCAAATTTTCATTCAAATTTCCATTCCCACCCCTATTTTCGTACTTTTGACAAAAAATATACAATATGACACGGATAGTTATTGCTCTTCTAACCCTTGCCGGGCTGTTTTCCTGCACAATGAAAGACCCGGGGCATACCAATAAAAGAGATGCTTTTTCGGCTTATCATCTATTGGACAGTACGCAGGCCGCACAGGTCATTGTTCAGGATACGATGGATTTTTTCTTTGAGAAAATAACGCCTATTGATATGGGCATACAATTGCATACCAGCATCAAGGGGAAAAGTAGGGATGAACTTTTGGCGGCTTATAAAAAAGGGTTGCAGGAAGAGGTCGCTGATTTTACAAAAGAAGAAAAAGCTTTCCTCATGGCCATCATGGTAGATGCGCTGAGGATGTGCTCGGGAATCAACAAAAAAATCATTCCCAATCAAATCAACCTGATTAAAGTAAAAGGAGACCAATATGGAGATGGTGTTTTCTATACCCGCGAAAAGAGTATTATCATTCCGGCTAATGAATTAAGAGACAGGAACGCAGACAAATTACGCTCGGTCATAATTCATGAATTGTCGCATATCATGACGAGGTTCCACCCCCAACTCAAGGAGCAGCTCTATGCCACTATTGGCTTTCACCCTATGCCATTAAGGCAGCCTTGGGCAACACAGGATTCCCTGACCAATCGCTTCCTTACAAATCCCGACGGAGTAGGATATGATTATTCGATTACACTACACACCCGCTCAGGGGAAGAGGTAGAAGCTGTACCTGTCATTCGCTCCAACTACCCTGATTACGACCCGAAGATTCCGAATTTTTTCAACTATGTTGGATTTCAGCTTTTTCCGGTTATAGTACGGGATAATCAATTGACATTTGGCGTAAGACCCAATGGGAATGCCTTATACGCAATTAGCGACTATACCGATTTCTTCACGCAGGTGAAAGACAATACCGATTACATCATCCATCCCGACGAAATTATTGCCGATAACTTCATGATCCTTTTGCTGGCGCACAATAAAAAAGAGGGTTTTTCGCTACAACAATATTCGCCGGAAGGTCAGGTGTTACTACAGCAAATATCCAAAATAATTGGGGAGTACCTGCCTAAGTAAAAGAAATGATTAGGTATATTGAAAAAGAGATTTAAACGAATAAAAAAACTGTTGCGATTCATCGCTGCCCACAAGAAACTATTTTTGGGGCTGGGTGCCATCCTGCTACTGGCCTATATCTTTTGCCTGCCCCGCGAGTTGTTTAAAGACCCGCTTTCTGTCGTATTGGAAGATAGAAACGGAACCCTGCTGAGTGCCCGAATTGCAGCAGACGGGCAATGGCGTTTCCCTGAATCGGATAGTTTGCCGGATAAATTTATTCAGTGTATTACCACCTTTGAAGACAAGCGTTTTTTTAGCCACCCGGGAGTGGATTTGATTGGTTTTGGTCGGGCAATGTTGCAAAATATTAGAAACGGTCGGATTGTCAGTGGGGGAAGTACACTGACGATGCAGGTCATTCGACTTTCGCGAAAAAATAAAGCTCGCTCGATTAAAGAAAAGCTCATCGAAATGGTGATGGCAACGCGACTTGAGTTTCGTTACTCCAAGGAGGAGATTTTGCGGTTGTATGCCGGTCATGCTCCTTTCGGGGGCAATGTTGTAGGACTAAATACGGCCTGCTGGCGATATTACGGTAAAAAACCTGCACTTCTAAGCTGGGGCGAAGCCGCCTTGTTGGCGGTTTTGCCAAATAGCCCCGCGTTACTCCATCCCGGTAAAAACAGAAACTTGCTGCTGCAAAAAAGAAATCGCTTATTGGACCGGCTATTCGAAAATGGGCAAATCGACCAAACTACGATGGAATTGGCAAAGCTGGAGCGTATTCCCAACCGACCGCTCCCACTGCCTGACATAACACCGCATCTACTCGATAGGATTAGCAGGGAGGCCGCACTAGGGAAAAGCCGGGGCAAAAGCGTCATCACAACAACCATTGACATCTATCTGCAAAGACAGGTGCAATCCATTCTACAACGCCATCACCAGCGACTAAAAGAAAATGAAATCCACAATCTGGCAGCAGTTGTTTTTGATATACAGACAAACGAGGTACTTGCGTATATCGGAAATGTAAAAGGAGCCGGCAGCCAATACGGAGAGGCAGTCGATATTGCCGACGCTCCGAGAAGCACCGGGAGTATTCTAAAGCCCTTTTTGTATGCAATGGCAGTCGAAGACGGAACGATTCTTCCCCAAAGCTTACTGAAAGACATCCCGACTATATTGAAAGGTTATCGTCCTGAAAATTACAGCAAGCAATTTAATGGAGTTGTTCCTGCCAAGGAGGCACTTTACCGCTCATTGAACGTCCCTTTTGTCAGGCTACTTCAACGATATGGGGTTGAAAAATTTCATCACGGATTACAAAAAATGCACTTCCATACGATTAACCGACCGGCGAACCATTATGGGTTAACGCTCATTCTGGGAGGTGCGGAGACGACACTTTGGGATGTCACTAACGCCTATGCCGGCATGGGAAAGACACTCAATCATTTTTATCCTAATAGTGGGCAATACAATCCCGCTGATTTTGATGCGGTCTCTTTTGTTTTAGGCGATAAAAAACCGAAAAAAAAGAAAAAGCTGACTAATTTTCCTTCCCAGTTGAGCGCTGCCGGAATATGGTTTGCCCTAGAGGCAATGAAGGAAGTAAAACGCCCGGATATGCAGGGGAATTGGCAGTATTTTGAGTCAGCACAGCCCATTGCATGGAAGACGGGTACTAGTTTTGGATTTCGCGATGCCTGGGCAGTAGGTATTACTCCGAGGTACGCAGTTGGGATATGGGTTGGGAATGCTGATGGGAAAGGACGCCCGGGCTTAGTCGGTGTAAAAGCTGCAGCTCCGGTTCTTTTCGATATTTTCGATTTACTCCCCAATAGCGAATCCTGGTTTGCCACGCCCTATGATGAAATGAAAAAGGCGTTGATTTGCCGGGAAAGCGGATACCTTGCCACGCCGATTTGTCCCATAGACACGATGTGGGTTCCCCTTCGAGGGCTGGAGGGGCCGTCCTGCCATTACCACCAATGGGTACACCTGGATACTTCCGAACAATACCGTGTCAATGCCGATTGCGAATCGGTTGGAAATATTATCAACAAGCCCTGGTTTGTCCTCTCTGCTTTAGAAGAATATTACTACAAACCCAACCATCCGGATTATCGTTCTCTACCTCCTCTTCGCTCAGATTGTAGTGGAAGTGATAAGGCAAATACCGTTATGGAGCTGATATATCCCAAAAAAGGGGCAAAAATATTCCTTCCTGTTGATTTGGGTGGAAAAA
>JALVDO010000182.1 GCA_027008975.1 Saprospiraceae bacterium
AAACGCCATTTACGCGCGTCATTGTGGTGTTCATCGCCGCCAGTGCCTGTGCTACCGTACCTCCGTGATATTGTGCGTATTCGCCTGTGCAGGCCAGTGCAAGGCGGTATTTGCGCAAGGTGCAATCTCCGATGGTGGTCTTTTCCAAGTTCGTGACGTTATGTTTGCCGGAATGCTTTTGTGGTTGGGGGATGTCTCCGACACCACATTCGAAAGGTGTCACTTCGGTTTTGTGGTAGTCTTTGGTGTAATAAACGGAATACAAACCCCGATTTCCATTCATATAGGGGTCGATATAGACACTGGAAAAGTGGGCGGAGTAGATAACCGCATGAAATCCCTTTGGCGTGATGTCGAATCGGATAAAGGCAGAAGGATCGTCAATGCCATAACCAGCATAGGCATGGATACCCGGATATCGAGCGGCCAAATCAGGGTGTAAAACATCAGCGCGCACAACCCTGAATGCCAGTGATTTTCCGTCCGGTAATGGGAAGGAGATGGATTTTGCCGTTTTATTTGCATTTGTTGAGAAGCGATCGGGAGCATCCGCTAAATCTTTCTCCAGTGCATTGATATTTAGCCGGAATACCCTGTAATTAGCGGGAATGATTTTTCTGTTGACATTGGTTTTTTCCGCCTGAGATTCCGTTGCCGGAGTCCAGAAATTGGATTGTGCAGAAAGTGTGACAGGCCGAGATAGCCACAAAGCGGCTATTAGAAAAAAAGCAGTTCTTTTCACGTTAGACAGTTGATTTTGTGTTGAATAATTGCGCAATGATAAAGGAAAAAAATGAAAATGGAAAAAGGAATCACATGCTTTGTCGTAAAAGTTGCGGACAAAATTCCGGTTTCAGTACAATTCTAACAGGCTAAACTCCTGGTTTTGTGATTGTGCGATTTTGTACAAGGCCGCCATTTCACTAATGGTTTTTTCGATGGGGTGATAAGAAAAATGAAAAGCGATTCGCGACTTCTGATTGTCATATTCCGATGACTGTCCGGACATCATAACGGTCTCACGGGTAAGAAAGGGCGCTTTTTTCCGGAAGAAGGATTTGATTTTTTCGACTCGCCAAAGGAGTTGTTGCAGCCTTGGGTTAATGGATTTGTGGGGAGGGGTGGTATTCAACGCTTCTGCAATGTCGTGCATTAGTTTTTTGAAAGTAATGTTTTCTGCACTTAAAATAAATCGTTGGTTGTCAATATCGGATTGCATTGCCAATAGATGGATTTTGGCAACATCCCGGACATCGACAAAGCCCGTCTTCCCATTTGAAAAGTAAGGGAAGGACTGCCATGCCAAATTGAATAACTTTTGCGGGCCGGAATGCCAGAATCCACCACCAAGAATGGTTACAGGGTTTAAAATAACTGTTCTCAAACCTTCAGCGTTGCCGCGCCATACTTCCATCTCTCCAAGGTATTTGCTGATGGCGTATTGGGTGAGTTGGTCGTGTCTTTCCCACTTTGTTTTTTCGTGGATGATTTCCTGTTTTTGGGGGCGACCAATTGCTGCAACGGAGCTGGTATAGACCAGTTTTTTTACGCCGTGTATCAGACACAAATTGACGATATTTGCCGTTCCTTCCTGATTGACCCGGAATAATTCTTTTTTGTCCTTAGGAAGGAAAGAGACCAGCCCTGCACAATGAAAGACATAATCGGCCTGTTCAATGGCAGGCTCCAATTCTATAATATCCGTGATGTCGGCATCTACCCATTTGATATTCGACCTAATGCTTTCCGGTATTAAATCCATTGGACTATTCGGTCGTTTTACGCCGGTTATGTGGTGATAACCCGCTTCTGTCAGGTATCGCAGCAGATAACTTCCGAGGAGTCCGGTACCTCCGGTGACAACAATTTGAGCATTTTTCTCCAAAGTGAATTATTTTAACTTGAAGATTATAAATTTATTCCTGCCTGCCAAGCCTGTCCTGACCGGTAGCGTCAGGAAGTTGGCGAGCAGGCAGGTTTGACGAATCACAAAGGTATTAAATATACTTTGTCTCACCTAAGGTATTAGCTTCCTTTTAATGCTAGTACGTTATCTATAGAGAAAATTCGCACGACTCAATTCTCTGTAAAACAATTGGGGCATAGTTACCCCCCAAATTTTGATAGTTTGATAAGACAATAATTCTACTTAAATTTGTACTTATGAAATAGCAAAAAGCACTTTTAAACAGCAAAAAAGAAAATTTATATGAGATTATCCAACACCTTAGTCAAATTGTTAACTTTCAGGTTAACCAGAGCAGAAATGTTGAAGTTTAATATGAAGCATTTCTATTTAGGTTTGGCAGGTACTTGGCTGGTTGGAATGGGAAGATATTGGGATGATGGAGGTGCTAATCTGATGCAACATTTAGGGTTGGGTTCTGTTATTTACATTTTTTTATTAGCGTTATTCATTTGGTTAATTTTAATCCCGTTTAAAATAGAAAACTGGAGTTATTTTATTGTCTTGACCTTTATTGGACTGACTTCATTCCCTGCAATAATTTACGCCATACCGGTAGAAAAGTTTCTTTCAATAAAAACTTCAAACACTATAAATGTTTGGTTTTTAGCAATTGTGGCAGCTTGGAGATTGGCATTACTTTATTACTTTTTAAAGCACTTTACAAAATTGAGCATAGGTAATATTATCACTGTTACCTTGATGCCGATATGTACCATTATATCTGTGTTGACGATGTTGAACTTACACAGAGTTGTTTTTAATATTATGGGAGGAATGAGAAATCCAACACCTCACGACAGTTCGTATATGGTTTTAACCTTATTAACAGGAATATCGTTGATTTTATCAATCCCATTATTGATTGCTTACGGAATTGGAATTTATAAAAGAAGGAAAGAATTAAACCCCCAATAAAGCGCGAAGGCACAAATTTAACCTTATAAAGTATAATAACTACTGAGGTTTTTTGCTACTACCACGGTGAAAGCATCCACCAACCGTTTTCCATTTTGCACCTGTCACACTAGGAAGGGTAGTGGGGAGTTGATAGATATTGAGCAATCCCAAAAGACCCATTAGTACACACTCTTTAAAATTGATAAGGGAGTCGGGGGCTTTTATGATTTCGATATTTGGCGAGAGGTATTCCTTGATTACTGATACCAGAAAGGTGTTGAGTGCACCGCCACCGGTGATGAGCAATTGCTCGGGGACAAAGCCAACGTGTGGATGTATGCTTGCGGCAATCTGGTATCCAATATGGTGGACGGCAGTGAACATCCTGTCTTCCAAAGGGCTTGGATAGCTGGAAAATAACCGGACGGTATGATTTTGGACTTGCCTGTTATCGAGTGATTTAGGAGGTGCAAGTCGGAGATAATCCCATTGGTTAGCCTGCCTTAACAATTTGGGAATGATTTGACCTTTAGCAGCTATCTGCCCATTCTCATCGTATTCCTTTCCGGCTTCTTTGCTAAGGGCGTTTAAGATTTGATTGGCACCACAGAGGTCGTAAGCAAGATATCCGTTTGCGGTTTTGATGTTGATATTAGCAATGCCTCCAAGGTTGAGCGTGTATTTTATTTCCGGAAATAAATAGGCATCCACAATAGGGGCGAGCGGTGCCCCTTCTCCGCCGGCAGCGATGTCCTGGAGTCGGAAATTATCAAAAACATCAATGCCGGTCAAAGCCGCAATCGCCGCACCATCTCCAATTTGCAAGGTCATTTTTTTTTGTGGATAATGGAAGACGGTATGCCCATGTGAGCTGATATAGTCAATTGGCGAATCAGTCTCCTTTGAGAATTCGAGTACTACTTGTCCGAAATAGTTACCTAATTTGCTATGTAGGAGACTGAGTTCTAAACCTGACATTTCAGGTGCTTTCTGGAGGTCGCTTACCCATTGTGCGGGGTAGGGGATGGTTTTACTTTTTTCGATTTCCCAATGGAGTACCCTCAGTTCACCTTTTGGCTGTGTTTCCACCTCAAAAGTTGTCAGTGCCAAATCTATGCCATCCAAAGAACTACCGGACATCAACCCAATCGCGTGATATTTTTTACCTTTGCTCATGATATTATATTTAGGGTAACTACTCAGGTAAGTGCTGCTTAAGTAGTTGAACAAATTAAATTATAATTTATCTTGCATCGCCTTATTTTGTCCAATTACTTAACTACTTTCGTGCACACAATTACTTTCTTAAAAGCGTGTACAACGACGTAGTTACTTATTTGGTTGACAAAGAAACGTAAAAACAATGAATAATTTATTATTAGCAGCCATCATCTTACTGTCTGCTTGTAGTGGGCC
>JALVDO010000183.1 GCA_027008975.1 Saprospiraceae bacterium
GCAGGGCTGTTGGTAGGGATAATTTCCTTACCGGGAAAGGTTGTGCTGTAAATGGAAATACCACCACTTTGATTGCCAATAATTAACTCCAGCAGGTCGTCATTATTCAGGTCGGCAAGCGTGACTTGCGTGTTTTGCCCTTCCTTAATATTACCCAAATTCTCGTTGAGAATAGGGAAAATGCCGGTGAAGTTATCATCAATATCCCCATAAAGTTCAATTTGCCCGTTTTGGCTACCGGTAATCAATTGTAAGCCTTCTTCCGTATCGAACAGCCAAGGGGAAGAATAACCGGTTGGATAACCAATAATCCGGGTATCTACCTGTCCGAAAAACCAATTATTGGGGGCGGTCTCTTCGTTGTTGTCAAAAAAAGCAGCCTCTGCACTACCTTGATTTTGAAAGTAATTAATATTGCCGCTGGATTCTCCAATTAGCAAATCGAGTAAACCATCCCGGTTGGCATCCACCAATTGTGGTACCGCATTAAAACCAATATTGATACCCTGATAACTCTCTATAAAGGATGCCACTTGCATCATCCCACCACCCTGACTGACATTCTCTCCGTAATACAACTTACCCAATACATCTCCGATGATAATGTCGAGGTCACCATCATCATCGAGGTCGCCAAAAGTAGGGGCAAAATCGTGGCTTGTACCCGCAAATTGGCTAAGTTGCAGGAAATCTGTGTCAATCAATTCAAAAGCCGGCTCGGTCGGTGTACCTACGTTGAGATAGAGGAATAAATGACTTTCTCTATTTTCACTGCCCGTATATTTTGATTGATTTCCAAGGACGATATCCGGCAATCCATCATTATTGACATCTGCTACGGCAGGATGCGCACGAGAGCCGACATCTATCATTTGATTGACAAAAATATCCCGCTGGACTAATTGAAAAACCGGTTGCTCATCCGTCCCTGTATTTTCATAAAACCAACACACACTATAATCCTCCCCGTACTCCAAAATATCATTATTGGCAGCAATCAGGTCTTTTTTCCCATCATTATTAATATCGAGATGAAAAGCGGCAGGGAAATTTGGGATTGCTATCGGTACATCACCTGAGGGGAAATCACCATCCTGCTCATTGAACCAGGTCTGCTCGCAATCACCTCCATTACTCAGGAAGGTCATATCCGGAAAGGAAATATCGCCAAGTAGCAATTCCCGATCTCCGTCATCATCCCCATCAAAGGTGAGTAGGGTAGAGCCGGTATGACGAAAATCAATATCATCTGAGCGGTAGTCATTGGCACACTCTCCGGGCGCTGCTGCCAAATCGACCTCGTTGCTTATGCCACTTTCAAAAATTCCTCCCCAGCAGTTGTCTTCCAATACAAAGATTAGGCTATCCAGTCCGTAACCATTTTCGACCGACGTATTCCGAAACCATTGTATGTTTTTCCCTCCACCGGCAAAGGTGATAATGTCCAAATCGCCATCACAATCCACATCGTCAATCGATGGATAGTCAATCTTACTTACATAAACCTGTGCTCGAGAGGAAGTGCCCGGCACCGGAAAAAAGATAAGATTTAGCGTTTCATTGAAATTGAATCGCTCAAATCGTAAGGTGTCATCCTCATAATACCCGGTAAAAACAATAATGCCGCCAACTCCCTGATCTGAAAAGGCAAAAATATCCTGTACGCCATCTCCATTATAATCGCGTAGTAATACCCATTCTTTGAGTTTGGGAAAGTAGGTCTCATATTCGGGAGCAAATCGGAAGTTCAACCCTTCCTCATTGTCTAATCGCTCAAAAAACAACTGCCTATTGCCGATTTTATCAAATAAATAAATATCCTGAACACCGTCATTATTAAGGTCTACCTCTGATAGTTCGGGAAGATTTATTCCCCCCACTAGTGGGAACAGTAGCTCGGCTCCGGATTGAAAAAACGGCGCTTGGAATCGACCGCTAATTTGTGCGGTAAGGCCAGTTGTGATAATAATGGAAAGAAAAAAAGATTGCAGTCGCTTCATGGCTGTTTATTGTTTTGTATGGGAACGAATTTGGAGTAGGAATAGTTTAGGAACGGGTGCTCATCTCTGCCATTTTGACACTTCTATTTTTAGAACATCAATTCTTCTCTTTCAAACTGAAAAATTGTCATAAATTACAATTGTGGCACACATTGTGATAGTACCAATAGTGGCAATGGGGTTTCATTGTCAAATCGGATTTTAGTTTTCTGAATTTTAAAACATAAAAAAAGTATCTATATGAGACCAATCAATGATAGGGTTGTAATCAAACCCGCTCCTGCTGAAGAAAAAACAAGTGGAGGAATTATTATTCCGGATACAGCGAAGGAAAAACCTCAACGAGGCGAGGTGATTGCTGTTGGTCCCGGTAAAAATGGTTTCCCTGTGAAAGTAGAAGTTGGAGACGTAGTCCTTTATGGGAAATATGCAGGACAAGAGTTCTCTTACGAAGGAGAAGACTATATGATTATGCGTGAGGACGACATTTTGGTTATTCTTTAACCGGACAGTCACGCATTCTTTAATTAAAAAAGTAAGTCATTGATTTGACCTTATTAAATTCATTAAAATAAATTACCAACAAAAATGGCTAAAGAAATAACGTTTAACAGAGACGCAAGAGAGAAATTGCGTGGTGGAGTGGATGCACTTGCAAATGCTGTGAAAGTGACACTCGGACCAAAAGGAAGGAATGTCGTTATCCAAAAAAGCTTTGGAGCTCCTCAAATCACAAAAGATGGGGTATCCGTTGCAAAAGAAATTGAATTAGAAGACCCAATTGAAAATATGGGTGCACAAATGGTGAAAGAGGTTGCTTCCAAAACTGCTGATATAGCAGGCGATGGTACAACAACCGCTACAGTGCTTGCACAGGCAATGGTTAATGCCGGTTTGAAAAATGTCACTGCCGGAGCCAATCCAATGGATTTAAAACGAGGCATGGACAAAGCAGTTGCCGCAATTATTAAGGATTTGGCAAAACAATCCGATCCGATTGGAAGCGACCACGACAAAATAAAGCAGGTTGCTTCTATTTCTGCCAACAATGATGACACTATTGGAGCGCTAATTGCGGAGGCAATGAAGCGAGTAACGAAAGACGGTGTTATTACAGTAGAAGAAGCTCGGGGTACGGAGACTTATATGGACGAGGTAATCGGTATGCAATTCGATCGTGGATACCTCTCTCCTTATTTCGTGACAAATACCGAAAATATGACGACGGAGTATGAGAATCCATTGATTCTTTTGCACGATAAAAAAATCTCCAATATGCAGGATTTGGTGCCTATTTTGGAGAAGGCAGCAGGTACTGGAAAACCATTGTTGATTATCGCAGAAGATATCGATAGTCAGGCATTGGGCGTATTAGTCGTCAATAGACTTCGAGGGGGCTTGAAGGTGGTAGCAGTCAAAGCACCTGGGTTTGGTGACCGTCGTAAAGCCATGTTAGAGGATATTGCCATTTTGACAGGAGGAACTGTAATATCTGAAGAGAAAGGCTATAAGTTGGAAAACACCACTTTGGATGATTTAGGCTCTTGCGAAAAGATTGTAGTTGATAAGGACAATACAACTATTGTAAACGGTAAAGGAAATGACGCAGAAATCAAGGCGCGTATTAAGCAGATTAAAGCCCAAATCGAGACGACGACCTCTGATTATGATCGTGAGAAGCTACAGGAACGCCTTGCTAAATTAGCAGGAGGGGTTGCTGTCTTATACATAGGGGCACCGACGGAAGTGGAAATGAAAGAGAAAAAAGATAGAGTCGATGATGCCTTACACGCCACTCGAGCTGCAGTTGAGGAAGGTATTGTGACAGGAGGAGGGGTTGCTTTGGTTCGGGCTATTTCTTCTCTGGATAATCTGAAAGGTGAAACTGAAGATGAGGATACCGGTATCCAAATTATTCGAAAGGCACTTGAAGCACCTTTGCGCACTATCGCGAACAATGCCGGAGTTGAAGGCTCGGTTGTGTTGCAAAACGTGTTGGCAAAGAAAGGTGATTATGGATATAATGCTCGTAAAGATACTTATGAGAATCTGAAAAAAGCCGGAATCATCGACCCAACAAAGGTGACCAGAGTCGCCGTTGAAAATGCGGGGTCCATCGCCGGAATGATTCTCACCACCGAGTGTGTCATCAATGACATTCCTGAAAAGGAAGCTCCAATGGCAGGAATGCCGGGAGGCATGGGTGGCGGCATGCCGGGCATGATGTAAAATTTATAAAAAAAGGCTTTCTCATCGGAGAAAGCCTTTTTTTATTCCA
>JALVDO010000184.1 GCA_027008975.1 Saprospiraceae bacterium
TGGAAGTTGTTTGGAAGTAGTTCACCTGGCTTAAAACCTCCCCGTACCCGGTCGGGTCGGTGTATTTTTCGCTTCGAGCAGCCATTCGTAAACGACTTCAGGTGTTACCGGTTTGCATCTTTAGATGTAACTATTTACCACCTCATGATTTAAATCAAAAAATTTAATTTCTCACAGGTGCCCATTTCAAGACAAAAATGGCGTACTCGTAAGTAGTTGCAATAAAATTATAAGCTATTAAACTAATCGGATTACTTAATCATAGCTATCATATTACTATTACTAACAATTATTGTCATGAAAATTATTCCTTTAGTACTATTGGTATTTTTATCCTTCCCGCTATTTGCGCAAGCTCCCAACGAGGGCGACTGTGGTGGAGCACTTTCTCTCTGCAATTTAGTTTTTACAGAGCCATCTCCGGGAACGGACGAAGGAACATTCCTTAATGAATTCCCCACGGATGCTACCTGCTTAACCGATGGAGAAGATAATAGTGTATGGTACACCTTCACGGCAGCATCGGATGGCTTCCTAAGCTTTGTGATTACTCCTGATGACCCGAATGACGACTACGACTGGGTTTTATTTGATTTGACTAATGCAGACTGCAGCGACCTTGCCAATAACGCTGCCGGTCTTGTCGTCAGTTGTAATGCCGCCGGAGGAACACAGGATGACCCCAATGCCTGCCACGGGCAAACAGGAGCAAACCTACCAGTAGGGACCGGTTATTCTAATCAGGGGGGTGGATGTGGCTTTGACCCTCCCTCCCAGACACAAGGGCTCACTCCCTTCAATGAAGTCATTCCCGTTATTGCCGGCAATAATTATACGTTGATGATCTCCAATTGGACGGGGTCAACGAGTGGATATACGATTGATTTTAGCGCTTCAACCGGACTGGGAACGCAAGACATGATCCCGCCGACGGTGGAAGCCATCATACCTCCGCCGGATTGTAGCACGAGCGAGGTACAAGTCACCTTTTCAGAAAATATACAGTGTAGCACCATTACTGCGTCCAATTTCCAAATCACGGGTCCCGGGGGACCATATAGTGTTGTCCTTTCCTCTCCTTCCTGTGATGCGGGAGGTGATCATGATAGAACATTTAGCCTTATCGTCACTCCCCCTATCCCCGGTTCGGGTACTTATACTTTTTCGCTAATAACCAATGGTACTACGCAGGTACTCGACCTATGTGGTAATCCGGCGGCATCATGGAACACCACTTTTAGCACTAATTACTCTTTTGACAATCCCCCGTTAATCAACCCCAATCCTCAATCAGTGTGCGAAGATGATATGGTAACTATCTCTCCTTCGGGAAATAATGCTATCGCATCGAGCAGTTTTAACTTTTATGGGGATGCCGGTCTGAATAATTTATTACATAGTGGAGACTCTTATTCTTTTACAGCAACCAACAGCACCTCTATTTGGGTAACCGAATTTACTCCTTATTGCGAAAGTCCTGCAAACGAATACGTCCTTAATGTTTTTCCAAACCCTCCCCTCCCAGATGCTGATATTCCTGCAGACATCTGTCAGGGTGACCCAATCGGCACCCTAATGGCATTTGGCACCGGAAATCCCGGTAATGTTTTTAATTGGTACGATCAAGATCCATCCTTCGGCAATCCTTCCGTTATTGGAACGGGAAGTTCTTTCACACCGACAACATCAACCAATAGTCCCGGGGATATTGAGTTTTATGTAGAAGAGGTCAGTCAGGCCGGTTGTGTAAGCCCCCCCCTTCTGGTGGTCGTACATGTTGTAGCAACCCCTGCAACACCAACCATTGAACAAACCCAGAATATCTGCGTCGATGACCCGGCTCCGAGCCTATCCGCCTCCGGTTCAGGCGGCACCATCACTTGGTACGACGGCGACCCTGGACTAGGGACGCCCAATCAACTGGGAACGGGAAACCCCTTTACGCCTATTATTGATACGGGCACTACCGGATCTACCGATATTTACGTGACAGAAATCAATAGTACCGGATGTGAAAGTACAGCAAATTATGTCACCATCAACGTTAATCCCACCCCTGTTGTTATGACGAATGATATTAATTGTTCAGGAGACGTACAATCCTATTCGGTGAGTATTTCAACTTCTTTTACTGCGAGCATTTCGGTTAATACCGGAAGTGTTCAGGATGTAGGAGGAGGCAATTACACCATCGATAATATCCCCATCGCCAATAGTCTGATAATTACGGCCAACTCCGGTGCTGCCGGGTGCGAAACTGTTCTTACCATAGAACCTCCTACTTGTGGTTGTCCCAATATCGACCCACCGACTTCGGGTGGGAATCAGGAAATTTGTGTCGGAGAAGCTATACCGGCACTCACCGTTAATGTCCCTTCCGGAATGACAGCGGATTGGTATGACGCATCAACCGGAGGCACCTTATTACAAGCCGGCACTACCAGCTACACCCCTTCGGCAGAAGGCACTTACTATGCGGAAACACGCCAGAGTAACGGCACCTGTACCAGCGCTACCCGAATCCCGGTCAGCCTCACCATACACCCTCTTCCGATTGCACTGGATACGGTAACAGTATGTTCCGAGGACTTAATGACATACGATGTCAGTCTCACCTTTCAGAATGCTGACACCATCACTGCCCACAGTGAAGGTACTGTTGTAAATAATGGCAATGGCTCATTCGACATCACAGGCATTAGTAGTGGTAATAATTTGACGCTGACGGCAACACTGACGGCAACAAATTGTCAATTAGACATGACCATCCCCGCTCCGGATTGTAGTTGTCCGAGCGTATCCCCACCGGTCAGCCAGGGTGATCAAATAGTCTGCCAAGGGGAAACTATCCCGGCGCTAACCGTTACAGTAGGTGACGGGGAAACCGTCAACTGGTACGACACTGCAACAAATGGCAACCTGCTCTTGTCCAACAATGCTTCCTTTACACCAACGATGGAAGGCACTTACTACGCAGAGACCAGCGTTACCGTATCCAATTGCACAAGCGATACGCGAACGCCTGTGACGCTGACGATACAACCACTTCCCGAATTGCAGGATACCATCAAAAACTGTGCGCCGGATTTGACATCCTACAACGTAACGGTTTTACTCAACAGCGGCGACTCCATCTCCACAACATCGGGTACAATAACGGTGAACTCCACCACAAACTACCTCATTTCTGAAATTCCGGTTGGAGAAAATATCACGGTAACCATTTTTGATAATACCAGTGATTGCCAAAGTAGCTTTTTGATTACCGCCCCAAATTGTGTTTGTGACGAAGTAACTCCGCCGCTGAACACGGGTAATTTCATGGTCTGTGCAGAAAGTCCTTTACCGCAAATAAGTGCCAGTGTTGGCAGTGGCGTGACCATCGACTGGTACGATTTGCCAATTGGAGGTAATTTGGTGGCACAGGGCATGATTGCATTCACCCCCGATAGTCTTGGCACTTATTATGCAGAGAGCCGCTTGACCGAGAACGGCTGTACCAGCGACACGAGAACACCGGTTTCCCTTACGGAAAATCCACTACCGGCAATTACGTCCATTACACCAACCTGCTCTGCGGACTTATTGAGCTATGACCTCGATTTGATTTTTGAGAACACAGATACCATAATGATTAGTTCGGGTAATTTATCCATTGCAGGAAGTACCTTTACAATCGCTAATATTGCTATTTCCGACACCTTATTCATCACAGCCCTAAACCAATCTACGCTCTGCCAGGATGATTTCGCAATCCCACCACCGGATTGTGAATGTCTTGCCGTGCAGCCACCCGTCAGCGGTGGTGACCACAACATCTGCGAGGGTGAGGCCATCCCCTCCTTAACAGCATCTGTCAATGCAGGTGAAACGGTTGACTGGTACGATGCCCTCCTTGACGGGAATTTACTGCAACAGAGTTCAACGACCTTCACTCCACTCGAAGCCGGCACTTATTATGCTGAAACCAGAGATGAAGTCAGCGACTGTGTCAGTAGCAACCGAACCCCCATCACGCTGACCATCAACCCACTGCCACAGCTATCCGATACAATCTGGACCTGTGCAGAAGACCTGATGTCTTATAGCAGTGAAATTTTAACAACTGCTGATAGTATTATTTCCAACGCTGGGGAAATCATCAATATAGGCGATGGCATTTTTGACATTCTAAACATACCCGTCGATACCGGATTAGAAATCACGCTGATTAATACCGCAACTGATTGTAGAAAAGATTACACTTTCCCGCTACCAAGTTGTGAATGTCCGGACATAGCGCCGCCTGTTAGCCTTGGCAATCAGGAAATATGTGCCGGGGAGACACTACCGACTCTGGAAGTGTCAGTCGGTTCGGGAATGACCGTTGATTGGTACGATGCCATGGTCGGCGGAAATCTTTTATTGTCGGATAGCCCGGTATTTACCCCAACGGCTGCCGGCAATTATTTTGCAGAAGCCAGAGCAACCGTCTCCAATTGTGTAAGTGATACGAGAACGATGGTTCAACTGATTGAAAATGAATTGCCCCTTATAAACATCGTTAGTATGACTAACCCGGGTTGTGGACTAGATAACGGGATGATAGAAATTGCCGCAAATCAGGGAGCAGCACCATATAGCTATCAAATCGATAACGGTGCAGTCCAAAACGATGGAAATTTCACCGGATTATCAGGAGATACTCCTCTGGCATTTATGGTGACTGACAATAACGGTTGTAAAGCGACGCTTGATACAAGTTTGGTTGGTCCAATAGGACCCGAAGCCATCATAAGTGAGGGAGATACGCTGACTTGTAGTCATACGGCTTTCAGCGTTGATGCTGCTATGACCAATGCCGACGGTGGTGTCACCTTTGAGTGGCTGCACGATGGTGTTTTTGTTTCCGATTTCATACAAATCGAAATAACCGAACCGGGGCAATACATTCTCCTTGTCCAACAGGATGGATGTAGCGACAGTGACACCCTGAATGTTGTGGAAATTACAGATGTGAATCTCGAAGTGGTTATTACCGCCAATCAACAACTCAATTGTGCAATCAACTCCGTTGTACTGGATGGTTCACAATCCAGTTCGGGAGCTAATATCGCCTATCAATGGCTATTGGATAATACCCCCATTCCGAGTGCCACTCAAAACACTTACACGGCGACTGAACCCGGGCTCTACGAGCTGGAAGTAACGGAGTTGGCAACCGGCTGTAGTCATCGGGAGGTTTACCAACTCGACAGAGATGCTACTGCCCCTACTGCAAATGCAGGAGATGATCAAAAGCTCGATTGTGATACTAATCAGGTCACACTCGATGGTTCCGGCTCTTCCGGCAACAGCACACTTAGCTATCAATGGTATAGTGGCGACGAGCAAATTGAAGGCGCTACCCAACCTTCTTATTCCACCCAAAGCGCAGGGCTCTATCTGTTGGAAGTGACCGATGAAGGCAACCAGTGCAAGGACGATGATGAAGTATTGGTCGTCATGGACACCCTGCGCCCGATAGCAGATGCGGGGAGTGACATGACCCTCTACTGCAACGAAGAACAGTTATCATTAGACGGTAGTGCGTCCTTCTCTCCGAATGGACTGACCTACGAATGGCAGACGACCAACGGCAGCATTCTATCAGGTGCAAACACGCCTACCCCGCTTATAGGTAGTGCAGGCGTTTATTCCCTATTGGTAATCGACCAAGGTAATGGTTGTAATCAATCTGATGTTGTCTCTGTTGATCGAATTGATAAGATAGAGACGAATGTTATTGTTTCGTCCAAGGACGTTGGCTGCTCAGGCGAAAACGATGGTCTTATCACGCTAAGCCCTGAAAATCCAAACAGTACTCTACTTTACTCTGTTAATCAGGGAGCGTTTTCATCTACCGGTATTTTTAGTGGATTAGAGCCCGGTACTTACCAACTTACCGCCGAAGATGTCAACGGTTGTCAATGGGATACAACGTTAACCATCCTAAACGGACGCGACCTCGACGTATCCCTGAAAGATATAGAGATGATTCGATACGGCGATAGCCTACAACTACCTGCCAGCCTAAATATCACCGAAGACACCACGCTGAATATCAGTTGGACAAATGCCGAATTACTCAACTGCAATGATTGCCTCACTCCCTGGACGGCACCCTTGTACGAAAGCACAGAGTTTGATATTACTGTCACGGATGAGAATGGCTGTTCCGATAGCGAAAAAATAAGAATCATTGTCGATGCGACTAAGCATGTTTTTATCCCGAATTCCTTCTCTCCCAATGGCGATGGTATCAATGACATGTTGTATATTCAGTCGGGCAATGATGTGGTAAAAGTCCACAACTTCCAAATATTCAACCGATGGGGAGAAGTGGTTTTTACTGCTCAAAATTTCGACACCAACGATGCATTAGCAGGATGGGATGGCAGGGTAAGAGGCAAGGTTGTCAATGCTGCTGTCTATATCTATCTCGCAGAGGTTGAGTTTATTGATGGCAGGAAGGAGGTATTTTCGGGAGAAGTCGTTCTAGTCCGATAACGAGCTTCCGAGGTGACTCCCCTCCATACGGGAAGTGTCTTATTTTGAGGTTCAAAATTCTAAAGGCAGTGGGAAAATGCCTCCTGAAAATGGGTTTCATTTTCAGGAGGCTTTTGACTAAACCCTTACCTATTTAACAAAACCTCCACCGCCTTTTTCAACTGCGGATCCTCGCCTTTCGCCCGGGCGTCGGGAGGATTAGTGACGATGACATCGGGAATAGCAGGACCGTGCTCCATATTCTTTTTGGTTGCTTTTGCAAACCAGGCGCGGAAGGGCATTCTCACCATAGAGCCATCCATCAGCCCATAACCTCCTGTGGAAATAACGGCTCCAAATGTCGGCTGGCCAACCAGCTTACCCAATCCCAAGCCTTTGTAGGCATGAGAGAATATCTCTGCGTTGGAGTAACTCACCTCGTTGCACATCGCGACGGAGGGCAGGCGCATCGGCGGGAATGGAAGACGCTCTCCAAATGGGTAATGATTGATGAATTTTTCGTGTTCCTTTAAGGATTTGGCAGCTCCCCGGGGGATGGTGTAAGCGTGTTGCCTATTCGTCAATACAGCCATCAGCATATCAGTCGTCCAGCCACCGCCATTGAAGCGAACGTCGAT
This sequence comes from Saprospiraceae bacterium, assembly GCA_027008975.1. GTDB lineage: Bacteria > Bacteroidota > Bacteroidia > Chitinophagales > Saprospiraceae > JALVDO01. The sequence goes on from JALVDO010000184.1 coordinate 7,146, forward strand.
AATCAAACCCTCTTTTCCATAACCGGAAGCCGTCAGTTCACGCTGAAACCGCTCAAAGCTACTCCAATTCATGCTGCGAATATGGATATAACCAAGCCGCCCGTTGGAGTACTTTTCTGTCAGGCGTTTTTTCTCTTTGACCCATGCTTCGTATAGCTCGGTGCGCAGGCTCTGCGCCGGACGAATAACGACTTGGCGTGGTTTTCCGTCCTTGCCTATCAGGTCGATAAGCGTCCGTTCATTAGCGGTACCGTTAAGATACTGATAGATATTGGTTTGTGGTGTGATTGGTTGGTTATTAATTGCCGTAATCACCTCGCCGGGCTGAATCTTGCTCCTTTCTCTATCCGCCGGACTCTCGGCAATGACAGAGACAACTTCCAAGCCCTTTTTGACCGGCCTTAATACCGTACCGAGTAGCCCCGTCCGTTGTGACTGGGTCTTTTCCGGGTCTTGACCATACATCCCCATGTGGCTGGCATCCAACTGCCCCAGCATCTCGTTATAGACCATTCTGAAATCCTGAGAGGTGGAAGCAGCCATTGCGATAGGTTTATAAGTCTGTCGTAGCTTGTTCCAGTCCCGCTGATGAAATTCAGGGTCGTAAAAGCCATCCCTCAATGCTCGCCAAGCATCTTCAAACACCTGCTCCCGTTCTTCCGGATGATTAATGGTCACCTTTGCAGAAAAAGGAATCCCTTTAGACTTCTTGCCAGAGACGTCAAGGACGTTCATCGTACCTCTTGATAGAAAGTATAATTTCTCGTGCTTATCGCCCCATTGCAAACGATAAAGCGACTGGTCGGAAAGAATGGTTTTAGATTCCGTTCCATCCCATTTTACACTCATAAATGGGCGTTTATCACCCGGAGCTTCAGCAGAATAATAAAAGGTTTCTCCATCTTTTGAAATGGCTAGATTGCCTTCATCTCCTGAGAGGGAAGTCACCTGAGAAAGGCGGTCGTAGATATGGTCAAAATCGATTTGAATATCTTTAGTGTCTGTCGAATCTTTTTCGGCATCCTTCTTTTCGTCATCCTCATCCTCCCAGTCACGCTTGGTCTTTTCCCAGTCTTCTTTTTTTAACCAAACAAACCATACATCATAGTCACCATTATTTCTATCCGAGAGAAATCCCAGTTTACTGCCGTCTGCGCTCCATACCGGGCTACCGTCGTTGCGTGGGTGCATACTGATATTTATCGGGGCTTTTTTGCCCTGAGCATCGTGGATGAAAATTTCAGCATTGAAATCCAAATCATCCAGAGAGTAAGCTAACCATTTACTGTCGGGGCTCCAACTAATGCCCTGTGGCGTACTCCATCCATCTAAAAGGATTTTTTCATTGCTCAAATTCCCAAGCGAATCGATGTCTGCCACCACTAATTTGCCTCTTCCTTCCCTGATAGCGATTTGTTTTTTATCGGGAGATAAATAGATGCGTTCTTCTTCATTCGGGCTGGTTCGAACCGGACGAACAACCGTCTTAAAGCTACGATACAGATTCCCCTCTTCGCCCTCGGCTTTTGTCAACAAGAACAAATCCTTATTTCCATTTTGATCGGAAATGAAGAGCAGGGTGGAGTCATTTAACCACACCGGTTTTTGATCGCGTGCCGAAGAGTTAGTCAGGGTTTTCCCCCGTTTTTTATCCTTATCAGAGGGGGTAATAATAAGCTCGCCGTGTACGCTGTAAGCAAAATACTTGCCATTGGGAGAAAGCGAATAATCACTAATATTATTAGAGAAACTTTTGGTCTCAACCGGATCGAAATGATAATCGGCAGCATGAACAATGGGAAGTTCTTTAACCTTTTCGGGCTGCGCCGTCTCCATCAGATAAAGTTTCACACCCTTTTCAAAAACAATCCACTTCCCATCATCAGACACATCAAAATCGCGTATTCCCATATCGGTAAAGGTCGTCAAAGCGATGGGTTCAGCGCTTGGCTTAGTCCCCTTGAGGGGCTGTTGATAAATATTATATCGCCCGTTGAAGGCACTCAAAAAGTATAGTTTACCGCCACCCCACTTAGGGATGATATCCTGCCCGTCAAAAGTCGTCACAGGACTGTATGTTTTTTTCTTACGGTCAAAAATCCAAATATCCCGCTGTGCCGGTCCCTTATAGGATTCCCTCGAAGTTCGGCAATAGCCTTTTTCGTAGGCAATGTACCGTCCGTTATTGGCAATAGCGGGAGCATTTCCAAGCACATCCATCATTTGGGTTGGCGTCCCTCCATCAACTGCGACCCGATGAAACTCCGGTGACCAATCTACCTGCGAGAATAATCTTTTGGTATTGAAAACGATGTGATTGTTCCCATCCCAACGACCATTATAGTCCGTCGCCGAATGGTAAGTAATCCGTTTCAAATCGCTTCCATCAGCAGCCATCACGAATAGATCATAACTGCCAAACCGATTGCTGCGAAAGAGAAGGCGGCTACCATCGGGTGACCATTGCGGGTCGCCATCGTAAGCCTGATGAACGGTAAGCCGTGTAGCAGTCCCATTGTGAACAGCCATCGTCCAAATATCACCTTGGAAAGAAAAGGCAATTTTAGAACCATTGGGATTTAAGTCGGCATTGCGAATTAATGTAGGAGTGTTTTGTCCGGTCAGGGTATAAAAAAAGCACAGTAGAAGCGTGCAGGTTAGTACAAATTTATTCATAATCGGGTAATTTTGAGGCGGCAAGATAAGAAAAACGAACAAAATAAACGTATCGCTGAGAAAAAATCGTTGGAGTTGTTTGGGCGAAAGTACACCCTGCTGGAACCAACATAATCACCAACCTTCAACAAAAAAACGAATCTGCTCGCTGATTATAGAAGCAAGAAGAAATTGAACACCGAACACCGAACACCGATTAACGAACGCCGATTTTAGAAGTTTTAAACAAGACGAAGTTTGATTTGGAAAACGAATAATAAATCTAAAATCTTAAATCCTTGTTCGGTGTTCGGTGTTCTCCACGTTCCTTGTTCTTAAATCAAAAAAAATAATTATTTACAGGTGTCTGTCTTCAGACAAAAATGATGTACTCGTAAGTAGTAAAGTATCAATGAGGACTCACAAGGGGAGTTCTATCAGCTAATTTGAGAAGTTTCTAAATTTTATGTGGTAAGTATTTCCAAAAAGTAATACCTTTGGCATCCCGAATAACGTTTATCAAAAAATTATAAAATATTATGAAGAGATTAATCTTATTTTTTTTAGCAGTTTCAGTAGTATGCTCTGCTTGCAACAACACCGAAAAACCGGCACAAGAAGCAGTAAAAGACAATAGTGAAAAAGTTGAAGCCTCCGCTAAAAAGAAATTCCCAACCAGAGAGGAATTAGATAAGATGCCGATTGAGGAGGAGAAAAAAGTAGGAGAAGAAATGCTTGCCGAGGCAGACATTACCAGAGACACCGGTACTCCAACAATCGAGCAATTCTGGGCAAAATTCAAAAGAGCAATGCTCCGGGCAGACAGAAACACCCTTGCAAAACTTGCGCTTTCGCACGGCGACGGCAAGATACCTTTGGGTTTGTTCAAAAATGGCAATGAAACCTATAACAATATGGTCACCAAAGAGGTGCTGCAAAAAATATCCCGTACAAAAGCAGAAGACCTGAAAGATGCAAAGGGCGAAGTTCCCGGATTCGAAGAAGTAAAGGCATTTGTCTATGAACAAAAAAACCAGAAAAAAAATAATCTGGCAACAGCCGTTACTTTCTACTTCGCCAAAGTTGGTGATAACTGGAGGTTTGTAGCTTATAATACGCCGGGGTAATTGCACGGCTATGAGGCAGAGGTCTCCCGACCTTTGCAATATCAAGTCAAGATCCTTTTTTTTGATTTTTAGTGATAAAATATTATCTTCGCACCAGAAAAGCACCTTAGATGATGTACTGTCTGGCATCTTCTGGCGTGTATTATTAAAGAAACAACGATTGAAGTCAACAGGCACACCTCAAAAAACGACTTCGACAAACAAAAGAATGACATGATTATTTTTGGTACGCGTGGCGTTAAGTCCACCATCAAATCCGGTAATTTCAATTGCCCACAATGCGAAACAAGCCGCCCTTATCGACATCGAAAAGTCACTAGGTTCTTCACCCTCTATTTCATTCCACTTATCCCGTTGGGAAGTGCCGGAGAATACGTTGAGTGTGGTCACTGCAAGGGAACTTTCATCCCAAGAGTGTTGGAAATGGGTAACTCCCGTAACGAGGAATTCATGGCCATTTACGAAAAAGCTATCCGCCACACCATGGTATTAATTATGCTTGCCGATGGCGAAATTGACGAAAGGGAAATGGAAATCGTCCAGAAAATCATCAACAAATTCGGTCACAACGACATTACAAGAGAACAGTTGGACATTTACGTCCACAAGGTACAGAGAAGCTCGGAAGATATTACAACTTATCTAAAGAAAGTAGGTCCGTCTCTTAACGAGCACGGGAAAGAAATCCTGATAAAATGTGCACTCTCTGTTGCTGCTGCCGACGGTCATATCGATGATTCGGAAATTGATTTAATCACCCAAATGGCCAAGACCATGGAGATGTCCAATACGCACCTAGAGGGTATTTTTAATCAGATGATTGAGGTGAAGGAGTGAGGCTGACAAACACCCGCCTATATTAGCAAAATCCACTTAAGAGGGATAAATAAAATACGATTATCATCATCAAATTGGGGTTGTTCAATGGTAGCATTTACGATGATTCCATAGCGGTATCTGCCGTAATTTCTTATTTGTGCAGAGGTTCTTTTACCAATTCCCACCTCCATTAGTATAGGGTTATCCCTCGTCTCAATCACAAAGTCGGGATTTTTCTTTTGCCCAAAACCATAGCTGACAATACCTTCGGATAAATTCCGTTTAAGGTACATCGCGATAATATCCTCATACAACTTTGCCCTCAAATCCGCATTGAGTTTATCTCCATATATTCGTGCATATAGAGCGCGCCTTAATGAAGGAGACATAAAAAATGCTTTTTGTATTCTCCCTGTTTTAGATCGCACTCCCCCATGTGGTAAAAAGGTATTTAGAATTTCTGCCTGATTAAGGGTTGATATTACTTTTTCGACCTCCACCTCCTTAATGGCAAATTCTTTGGAAAGCGTTTGAAAATTCACCTCGTCACTCAACGCCAAACGCAATAAAATGCGATTGAACACATTGAAATAATCAGTACCTGCGGTTGGAATATCCTTTAGCAAAATTCGCTCAAAAAGAGCCAACACCCGTTCTATAATGAGCGTCGTATTGGTAATAGGTAAAAACCGGGCGATATTGTGATAGCTGACATATTCGTCAATGAGGGAGTTAACATCAGCGTGTACTAATGTTTGCGCTTCGTCCAAATATTTAGTAATGCTATTTCTTCTGCTTTGAATTTCTTTTCTAACTTCGCTATAATCTGTTGCAAAGAAAAGAGCATTCTTTAAGCTATCGGCGATTCCTCTTATAGGGGATAATATCTTACCGGAGTCTTGCATCCATGTTTTTGCTACGATAAATTCGGAAAAACGAAAAGGATATATTTTCATCAAAGTCCAGCGCGAAGCCAAATCGGAACTGCTATGCAAAAGCAATGCAGAGCTTCCCGTAGTAAGAACGAATATTTTCTTTCCTTTTTCGTACAATATTTTCAAATCTTTTTGCCACTCTACGGCCTCGTGGACTTCGTCAATTATCAGCATAATCCGTTTGCTTAGCTCATTCAGCCGGCATTCGAGTATTTTTTCCAAAGTATTAAATACATCATATAGGCTAGCATTCAGACGATTAATATCATCCACGCTGATAAAGAAAATCTGCTTGGTATAGTTGTGATAAACGTAGTTGGCAATTTGCCATGTGAGTGTAGTTTTACCGACACCACGCAAGCCCGAAAGCGCAATCATACGAGGTTGCATACCTTCCCCAAAAAAATCTTTTGCATATTTTTTCAAGGGAACAAAAGCGTTTCTTTGAGGTAACCTTTGATCACGCTCATCGTAAGTTTCACCCCGCAGTCGCTTTAGAGTTACTTTGTTATTCTGCAAATATTCGATTAGTTCCTTCATATTGTGTTACCCTATTCCGCCTCGGCAAGATAGCTACTTTTACTTTATTCTACCATAAAACCATAGAAAAAAACCGTAACACCCCTATAACTGTGCTTGAAAGCCCCAATTACGGCCTACATTCAGCCATTTCCTGACGTGAGTTAATTTACTTCCCATAACGACGCATCTCAATAAGCATCTTGTACTCGTTCTGTTTTGTAAGAGTATCCATTAATGCCGCTATCAGGGGTTGTGCGGTCTCCTGCTGTCCGGTTAACACCAGCAACTTTGCATAAAAAATTTGGTTTTTTATATCATCACTTGTGGCTGCCATCCCTTTTGATAATTCCATCACCAATGGGTTGTACGAAGTGTCTCCGGCTTGTTGGTTAAATAATTCCAACAGGAAATTGCGTTTCAATTCGTCGGTGGGAAGCAGGTCAAAAAAATCATGGGCGGCTGTGAAACCTCCCTCTTCATTCTCCGACAAGGACCACACCAGGCCGTATGTGCATCGACCAAAATAATTTTCCCACTCGCTTGGGCAGCATCAAGCGCCTCATACCAGCTTCCTTCAAAAAACTCCGTTCCTTGTGCCCAACCAAATCGCCCGAACAACAATAGCCCGGCGATGATAAGATATTTGTACATTATTTTGATTTTATCAACAAAAGTAAAGGGAAAAAGGGACTCCGACGGTAATCTTTATCACTTATAGGATTACCATCCCGGAATAAAATTAAACCCAAAACTACCCTTACCGGCTCCGCCTTTTATAAGGGGTATTGCATAATAAGGCTCTAAAATCATAGCACCGAACAGATTGATACGCGTCGAAATACCCGCCGTATATACCGGGGCAATTTTGCGTTTCCCAATAGGTGGTGTATCTCCAAACTGTGCAAAATCCGTCCAGGCAACACCGGCATCCATGAATAAATTCAAATCGGCAAAGATTATCTTGGATTTGATAAGTGCCAGTCGTTCGGGACCGACGAATGGGAGGCGCACCTCAAAGTTGGCGGTCAAAAGCTTGGAGCCAAAAAGTTGGTCGTAGCTGTTGCCGGCGGCGGTGTACTGATCGATGGTTTTATTCGAATA
>JALVDO010000185.1 GCA_027008975.1 Saprospiraceae bacterium
TCGGTTCACTTTGTTGGCTGCCAAAAAAGAAGAATATGGGCGCCCGGATGCCCGGATAACCTCCACTGCGCGCATCAGTCGTTGTTTGTTTTGTAAATCCACCCTTTGATAATAATCAAAATCTTCCCTTTTGACAATTTCCTGCAAGGCTTCAATACCCCGCTCTTCGAATAGCTTCACCACTTCGTCCCGAACATCCTTTGAGACGGGCGGAAAATCATCCAGCCCCTGACAAACTGCATTGATAAATAAGCCCGACCCTCCTGTCAAAACCACGGTATCGTGTCGCTCAAATAATTGATTGAGCAAAGCGATTGCCTCCCGCTCGTATTGCCCAACGCTATAATCATCTTGAATACTCCGCGAACCGACAAAATGATGCTTTACGGCAGCTAATTCAAGCGCCGTGGGCTTTGCAGTTCCGATAGACATTTCTTTGTAAAACTGCCGGCTGTCCGCCGAAACGACCTCCGTCTTGAAATGACGCGCCAGGCGAATAGCGAGCGTCGTCTTCCCACTTGCCGTCGGCCCTCCCAATACAATTAAATATTTGCTTTTTGCTGACATCAGGGCAAATATACGGAATATTCAATGATTGAATGATTGAATGAGTTGTGAGTTGTGAGACTGAGGGACTGAGAGACTTAGAGATTGCGTGATTCTTGGCGCTCTTTGCGACCTTTGCGTTAACCTTTGCGTGTCTTTGCGTTCTTTGCGTGAACCTTTGCGTCCCTTGGCGCTCTTTGCGAGAACCTTTGCGTCCCTTAGCACCGGTACGTGCCCGTATGGGCGGGAAAAATTGAATGCGTGAATGAGTAATCACAAAAATCACTGCCGGATAATTTTTTGTACAAACAACTGATTGTCCTGTCGAATTTGAAGCAGATAAATCCCTTTGCCCAAGGCTGAAATATCAAATATACCGTCATTAAAAACCCATTTCCGTAAGGGCGCACCGAGCAAATCAAAAATAATAACTTCGGCATCCGGTAAAATCCTTTCATCGGCAATGGTTATCTGACCACTGGTCGGATTGGGGAATACAACCACTTTTTGAGGGCTTTCTACTTCGGTGCTACCAAGCGGGATAGCCGTACAATCGACATTGAAATAATCATTGGGGTCGGAATGGGTTGCATACCATAAGTCGTATTTCTCCCCAAGAGTTGCCCACACAATCTTACCGGCATCTACATAAGGCTGCACCCCTCTAATAATCGTTGCGATACTATCGGCAAAATGTGGAATGCGCGGAATATCCCTAAAATTGAACAACATATTCATGGTATAAAAATCATTTGGACCTGAAGGAATCGTTTGTATGCCATCCGCAATATTCTTAATATTTTGAATTATCTCCGCAGTGGTATGATTCAATTGGAAAGTTTGAGCGTTGAGATTAAAACCAACATCATCCTTACAGCCACCACCAATGGCGCTAAGCGTCGCACTGGGATCATGTGTTCCAAATTCGGCAGGTGAATCGGCACCGGCGGGCTTCCATATCCCAAAGGTAGTATAATCAGCAACGTGCCCGGGTGTTGCCGTCCCCCAAATAATATCCGCCTGCCAGATAAAATCCGTAAATGTAAATCCGGCTTTCGGTGTCGAATACTGCGTCCAGCTTTCCTGAATGTGAATCCCGCCCACATCCATTGTAGCGTAAGCGACACCACCCAAAATGTGATGATAAAGGGATACGCCGGCAGAATCAAGCAAATATGCCAAATCAGCGTAGTTGTACGGATTGGCAAAAGGGCTAAAATGATTGTGCCCATCGACGTCGATATAGTCTGAGTTGCTCGCCCATTCAATCAAATCGTCAGAGGAAGTCGCAGCATCGTCGAAGTGTAAGCAGCCAAAAATAAAATTGGCATCCAATTGCATATTGTACTTGGCATGAAGCGAATTGATGGTATCACAAATCTCCTTAACCTTAGGTTTTATATAATTGAAATCCGATGCAGAATTAGCGTAATCAAGAGAGTCGGTAATCTCATTGTGAGAAACAAAATTCAGATAGAGGGGCGTTTGTGCAACAGTCACAAATGCATTGGTTAGTAATACGAGAAACAGGTAAATTTTTAGATTCATAATTTCAATATTTTTTCGGATAAATAAAAACGATTTGCCATGATTATTTGGATGACGTAAACGCCAGACGGATATTTTGATAAATCAACAGATACGCCCCCCTCCAAATTATTCTGCTCAAGTAGCTGACTCCCGCATAAATCAACTATTCTGAAAGAAAAAGGGGCTAAACCATTTGGCGTAATGTATAGACGTCCTTCGACAGGATTGGGAGAAAGTTGGATTGTCATCGGCGGAAGAGACGGCTCCACTGACAGCGCATTCCCATCCGTTGCAAATAAATAAGCAGACCCGGCAGTATTCAAAAAATCGCCTCCATCGGCATTTTCGCCGTCGCCAAATGCACCGATAATCGCATTATTGCCATTCATTGCCACCGAAAATCCAAACCAGTCTCCAATACCACGATCGGAGGCAACCAACTTCTGGCTTTGTGCCCAACCGGGGGCATTATCATCTCTGAAAATATAAGCAGCTCCGGCATTATTGAGGGTATGAGAAGCATTTTCGTCCTCATCCTCCATCTTTGCCCCCACCAACGCGTAATGATTACTAATGGCAACAGCAATCCCAAACTCGTCATTCGGGCTACCATCTAAAGCCACCGCCTTTCCGGTTTCTTCCCAATATCCATCAACATTTGGTTCAAAGATATAAGCGGCACCGGTATGGCTATCTTTTTGTGGTGCTCCAAGTATCACATGGTTGTCGTCCATCGCCACACGATAACCGAGCCAGTCACCCGAAGACCTGTCAGAGGCAACAATCTTTTGCACTTCCGTCCATTGACCGCCTCCGTTACGCTCAAAGATATAAGCTGCCCCCGCATCGGTGAGAGTAGCGCTACCGGAAGTATTTTTATCCTGTTTGTAAGCTCCTACCACAGCATAATTACCACTTATAGCCACAGAGTATCCGAAGAGGTCAAAATTTCCTTTATCAGAGGCCGTTACTTTAGCGGTTTGTTCCCAAATTCCGTCGGAATTCCTCTCAAAAAAATAGGCTGCACCGGCCTGTATTATTCCGGTTGTATCATCTATTTTGTAGGCCGCTCCAACGATGAGGTTACTTTGGCTACAGCCGACAGAAATACCAAAATAATCGAGAGAATCGGGGTCGGAAGCCAATAATTTTTGTTTTTCTACCCAATGCCCATCCTCTTCTTTTTCAAACAAATAAACTGCTCCGCATTGGTGAAGATTTTCCCCCTCGTCCCGCTTATAAGCCCCTACGACGACATAGTCCCCACTAATGGCAACCGAGGTACCAAAGTTGTCTTCAGCTGCCCTGTCTGAAGGTACAATTTTCTGCACCTCTTGCCACTGACCACTATCCGCATTTCGACGAAAGATATAGGCGGCACCCGCTTTTTCGAGGGGAGCATTTCCTTCTGCATCCGTGGCGTTGCGATGAGCGCCAACAATGGCGTAGTCACCACTAATTGCCACAGACTTTGAAAATCGCTGCGAAACTCCCCTATCGGATGCAACGATTTTTTGAATCTCGTTCCAAGTCTGTCCCTGCATCGTCAGTGCAAGTCCAACCGCCCACATTATTAAACCCAAATCACGATAAAATTTCGCGGGAATCATTGTCGCATGATTTTTTGTAAAAAACTAATCGTACTGTCGAATATACCTCCCATTAGACGGCCAAAGAAGGAGAAGGTTTAATTTTGAAAAAAATGGTACTTACACAAGAGCCAACCGCTTGAGTAGGCAACTAATTGACCTCCTACCCAACTTTCTTTTGAAAAATTAATCCAAATTCATCAATAATGCCTACTTTCACCGACTAAATGATAGTGAACATCTAATTTTTTTTTATGAAGATTGATAAGAACTTAATTTTACGCTTAGAAAAATTGGCGAGGTTGGAGCTCTCCGAATCTGAACGATCCGGCATGATATCCGACTTGAAAAATATCCTCGATATGGTCGAAAAACTAAAAGAAGTAGATACGATGGGAATAGCCCCTCTTATCTACCTGAACGAGGATGCCAATCAACTGCGGGAAGATGAAGTAAAAAATGAATTATCTAATGAAGAAGCCTTAAAAAATGCTCCGGATAGAGATGGTGAGTTTTTTATCGTCCCCAAGGTGATTCCAAGGGTAAAAAAATAAAATATGAGTTCACTTATTCGCTTTTCACACCTAAAAAAGAC
>JALVDO010000186.1 GCA_027008975.1 Saprospiraceae bacterium
TTGAGCTTTTTGCGGTCTGGACGGGACTCGAACCCGCGACCCCCTGCGTGACAGGCAGGTATTCTAACCAGCTGAACTACCAGACCAATGTTCTGTCTTTATAAAGACATTCCGTTTTTGAGCGCTGCAAAAGTAATAAGCTTTTGTTTATGATGCAAGAAAAATTTAAAAAAAAATAAAAAAAAGAGATTGTAGTGTAAATCCAAGCCGTCCTTTGTAGTTTTGCACTCTAAACCCACTCTAAGCCCTAATAATAAAATTGCTGGCATGATATTTTTAGATTTTGAAGAGCCTCTGGAAAAACTTTTTGAGCAACTAGATAAACTAAAAGAAGTCGAAGAGGAAGGGATCGTTGATGTTTCGGAAACTATCAAAGAATTAGAAGCAAAAATCAACAGTACCCGAAAAGAAATATACGGTAACCTCACCGGGTGGCAACGCGTGCTGTTGTCTCGACACCCTGAGCGCCCTTATACATTGTATTACATCAACCAAATGTGTTCTAAGTTCATTGAATTGCATGGGGATAGGACCTTCAGTGATGATAAAGCAATTGTAGGAGGAATCGGTACGATGGGAGGACAAACGGTGGTATTTGTTGGTCACCAAAAAGGAGTCAATACCAAGATGAGGCAATATCGTAATTTTGGAATGGCAAATCCTGAAGGTTATAGAAAAGCGTTGCGCCTGATGAAGCTGGCTGAGCGTTTTGACCTTCCTGTGGTGACTCTGATTGATACAATGGGGGCTTTCCCGGGCATTGAAGCAGAAGAGAGAGGACAGGCAGAAGCCATCGCACGGAATATGTTTGAGATGGCACAACTTCGCGTCCCTATTATTTGTGTGATTATTGGCGAAGGTGCTTCAGGTGGTGCAATAGGCATTGGTCTGGGCGATAAGGTGTTTATGCTGGAGAATACCTGGTACTCTGTTATCTCCCCGGAATCCTGCTCCTCCATCCTGTGGCGTAGTTGGGATCAAAAAGAATTGGCGGCTGAAGCTCTAAAGTTAACGGCACCGGATATGCTCAAAATGGGCCTGATTGATGAGATAATTAATGAACCACTCGGTGGCGCACATACCGCACCTGAGGAAATGGCAAAAATACTTAAGCGGCATTTGAAAAAGACCATTACAGCGCTTTCTGCTATTCCCAAAGATGAGTTAATCGACCGACGAATCAATAAATATGCCTCTATGGGCGTTTACGAAGAGCAGCAGGAAGCAGTAGAAGAGAAAAATTCAAAAAAAGGGACAAAAAAATAATTTTATTTTTTAACCAATCATTTTTTCTATGGTTTTTATTTCAAAAATAAAGGAAAATATTTACAAAAAGTCCCTCGCTGCATTGATTCATAAAAATCAATCGCGCAAGAAATCGGGCAAGATGACCTTCGCTGCGGCAAAGAAGGTTCTCTTGCTTTTCGATGCCTCTTGTTTGGATAATGAAAAAGCCCTTAAGCGATATAAAAAACAATTAAAAGAGCAGGGAAAAAAGGTTGCCTTATTAGGTTATTTTGACGATAAAGAATCAAGGGAGAACCTTTCTTTTGCTTACTATAATAAAAAAAATATCGACTGGGCAGGCCGTGTTAAAGGAACGCAAATTGCTCCATTCCTCAAAGAATCTTACGATTTGTTGATTAACGCTAATCTGGTGTCAAATCAGGCAACAGAGTATCTCGTTTGTTTAATTGACGCTAAATTAAAAGCAGGACCGGCTTCTACAAATACTCAGGTCTATGATTTGATGATTGACCTTCCTGCTAATTCAAACCTGACTACTTTGCTGGAACAAATTGAGTTTTATCTCAAAAAGATAAATGTTAGCACATCTGTTACCGCCTAATCACCAAAACAATAATACAGATCCGGAGGGTCGCTTCCCGCACAAAAAGTAAATTAATACAATGGCGAAAAAGAAACTTTTTTTATTAGACGGACACGCACTGGTATATCGCGCACACTACGCTTTCATCAACCGTCCGTTAATCAACTCCAAAGGACTAAACACCTCGGCTATTACAGGTTTTACACGGGTGTTGTGGGATGTTATTCGCAATCAGGAACCCGATTTTCTCGCCGTTTCTTTTGATTTGTCGGGTCCTACCTTCCGGCATGAGGAATACCCCGAATATAAAGCACATAGAGAAGCACAACCCGAAGATATTACCATCGCCATTCCCTATATTCAAAAAATATTAAAAGGTTTTCATATCCCCGTCATCACAAAAGAAGGCTTTGAGGCAGATGACATCATTGGTACACTGGCAAAACAAGCAGAAAAACACGATATCATCACTTATATGATGACACCGGATAAGGATTTTGGGCAATTGGTCTCTGACAATATCTTTCTATATAAGCCCGCCAGAATGGGAAATGGCGTCGTTGTCATGGGGGTACCCGAAATACTCGAACAGTGGAAAATAAAAAGAGTCGATCAAGTCATTGATATGCTGGCGTTAATCGGGGATAGCGCTGATAATATACCCGGAATACCCGGAATTGGCCCGAAAACAGCTCAAAAATTAATAGCCCAATACGATACAATCGAAGGCATTATAGAACACGCCCATGAGTTGAAAGGCAAACAAAGAGAGAATATTGAAAAATATGCCGAACAGGGTTTGCTCTCTAAGCGGCTGGCGACTATTGATACTCATGTTCCTGTACAATTTGCCTTGGAGGAATACTCCCTAAGTGAAATGAACAAAGAAGCATTGAGCCAAATATTTAAAGAATTGGAATTTCGTACGCTGGCACAACAAATTCTTGGGGCGAATACCACAGCTAAACCGGCTCCGACAACGGGAACTCAGGGCTCTTTATTCGGGGCGATGGAAGTCCAGCCGGGCGCGGCTACTTCGAGTACTTCTCTCTCTGCCCATTCCGTTGCAGAAAAAGACATTTTCAACACCCCTCACCGGTACGAATTGGTAGACAGCGCAGATGAGCAGAAAAAGTTGGCTTCGTTGCTATCCGGGCAATCTATCATCTGCTTTGATACAGAAACGACTAGTGTCGATGCAAATGCTGCAGAACTCGTCGGCATATCTTTTTCCATTAAGGCTGGTGAAGCGTGGTACGTACCCATCCCAAAAGGAAAAGAGGCTTATGAGCCGATTTTAAACAGGTTTAAAGCATTGTTCGAAAATGAAAAAATTGGAAAAATTGGGCAGAATATCAAGTACGATGCTGTTATTCTGAAGAATCATGGCGTGGAAGTTCATGGGCTTTATTACGATACGATGATTGCCCACTACTTGCTGGCTCCTGAGCTTCGGCATAATATGAATTACCTGGCAGAGTCTTACCTGAAATATAAGCCGCTTTCCATAGAGTCCCTTATCGGGAAAGGAAAGAAGCAATTATCCATGCGGGACGTTCCCCTCGAAAAAGTAGTGGAATACGCCGCAGAAGATGCGGATGTTACCCTGCAATTGAAGGAAGTGCTATTCCCCGAGTTAGAGAAGGAAAAACTAAAAGTTCTTTATGATACCATTGAAGAGCCGCTTATTAAAGTATTAGTAGATGTGGAATATGAAGGGGTAAATATTGATGTCGATTTTCTGAATAAATACAGTGTAAAACTACAGGAAGAAATCGTCGAATTAGAAAAGAAAATTTACTCAGAAGCAGGAGGTCCCTTCAATATTGCCTCTCCCAAACAGGTCGGGCAAGTCCTTTTTGATCGACTTAAAATCCCATACCGTTGGCGCAAAACCAAAACGGGGCAGTACTCTACAGACGAAGAAAAATTGACCGAATTGGCGACAGAAAACCCCATTGTATCAGATATATTGACCTATCGAGGACTGGCTAAGCTAAAATCCACCTACGTAGATGCACTCCCCCGAATGGTTAACAAAAGGACAGGGCGCGTCCATAGCTCTTTCAATCAGGCTCTAACGGCTACAGGACGGCTGAGTTCCAATAATCCCAACCTTCAAAACATTCCCATTCGTACCCCCGAAGGAGCCGAAGTCCGCAAAGCATTTATTCCGCGGGATAAAAACCACCTCTTGCTCGCAGCGGATTACTCTCAAATCGAATTGAGGCTGATAGCAGAAATGAGCAATGAAGAAGCTATGCTCAAGGCGTTCATCGAAGGCAAAGATATCCATACGGCAACCGCAGCAGCAGTATTTGAAGTACCTTACGACGAGGTGACAAGGGAGCAGCGCTATCGTGCTAAAACGGTTAATTTCAGTATTATCTATGGAGCGGGAGCAACCAATTTATCCCGTCAATTGGGCA
>JALVDO010000187.1 GCA_027008975.1 Saprospiraceae bacterium
TGACGCGCCAATATAACCGGAAGCGGCTTTTTCAATACCTGAAACCCACACCTCATCTCCGGAGATAAAAGTCGGATAAGCAAAGAAGATAAACACCCGTGTCAACAAGGCAACGTTCAATACATTCATTCCGGTGCCTCCAAAGGCTTCCTTTCCCAAAATCACAGCAAAAACAATAGCAACCGCCACTATCCACAACGGAATATCCGGTGGCATCAACAACGGAATCAAGGCGCCCGATACCAAGTACCCCTCTTCAATCCCATGCCCTCGCTTTGCGGCGTAGTAAAACTCAATCCCAAGCCCTACGACCATCGAAACGACAAATAACGGAATTAACTTTATCAGTCCGTGAGCGAACTTAAGATGAAAGTCGGCATCCGCCATACCCAATGCTGCGAAGTGCTGAGCACCTATATTATAAGCACCGTAAATGTAGCACCCCGTCAATGCGATAACCACAAAGACCATTAAGCGTTTTAAGTCCATCCGATCGCGAATCTGTACACCGTGTTTGGGCGTCACATGATTGGGGACAAAAAGAAAAGTAAAGAACCCATCATAGACCGTATGTAGAAAGGGATTTTTCGCTTTGTCCGGTTCTATCTTTTTAAAGTATTCTAAAAGACGACTCATTTATTTATATATTTATAATTTTCTATTATTACGCTATTTAATATTTGCGACTACTTACGAGAACACCTTTTTTCCCAAAAATGGACGCCCGAAAGTAGTTACATTTTTGATTTAAGAACAAGGAAAGAATACCGAACCTGTCTGCGTCCAACGGGCAGGCAGGCAGAGAACATTCTATTTTTTACTTCCAAAATCACCCCTGTTCCTGCATATAATCCAAGCCTTCCCGCAAAATGGCCTGCAAAGGCTGCTTGGAAGTACAAGCGAATTCACATAACGCCACATCCTCCTCAACCAATTCGTAAATACCCAACCCTTCGATTTTTTCATAATCACCGATAATTATATTTTTGAAGAGGTGTTGCGGATAGATATCCATCGGCAAGAATTTTTCATATTCGCCTGTCACGACGAAAGCTCTTCGCTCTCCATGCTGGTTGGTATCTGCATCTACAGGCTTTTTGCTACCGAGAAGCCCCGACACAAAAGTCTTGGACACGGTAGGTCTCCTTGTACTTGGTATAAGCCAACCAAAAGTCTCATAGTAGTCTCCTTCCTTGATAACGGTCACCTGATCGTCATAAAAGTTCAGAAACTGGGTAGCATCTTTGCCCTCACCGGATAATACATCTCCGGAAATAACACGGACTTTCTCCGTTGGAAGATTATCCTTGAGTAGTTCCTTCAGGTTGGCTCCTAGGAAGGTCTCGACATAAGTGGGTTGCTTTAATTGATCACCTGTCAGCACGACGATACGTTGAGCATTGAAGCGTTTTTCCAAAAACAAATTCCCTATCGTAGCTACATCCTGAACGCCAACCGTCCAAACCGGCTTATCACCTGAAATCGGGGCTATGTGGTGAATCTGAATTCCCACATTACCGGTTGGGTGTTGCCCGCTAAATTCGTGCTCAACAGCTCCCGTTCCTTTAAATACATCGTTGTTTGCCCCGGCTTTCAACCCAATGTGAACATCGCCGGATGTTAATTTCTTCAATACCTCCACCCCTTTTGCAAAAGCAGCCTCTTTGCCTTTCATCACAAAGGCGTTGTCCGGAGCGAGCGGTGCAGTATCAAAAGTAGAGATGAAAATATTAGCAGGAGTAACCTCCATATCTGCCATCACGTTATATGGGCGCTGACGAAGAAAAGCCCACGCACCATTTTCTGCCAAAAAGCTGACCAGTTCTTCACGAGAAACCTTGTTGACATCCACAACATCCAACTCCTTGTAATGAACATTGGCATCCGCCT
The DNA here is from genome assembly GCA_027008975.1 of Saprospiraceae bacterium. GTDB lineage: Bacteria > Bacteroidota > Bacteroidia > Chitinophagales > Saprospiraceae > JALVDO01. The sequence goes on from JALVDO010000187.1 coordinate 1,891, forward strand.
CGATAACCACCTCGATGATAGAACGCTTAGCCCCACGATTAATAGCGGTTACCTTTCCACTAACCGGTGCGCAATATTTGGCCGATGGGGTATCTTTATCATAAAAGAGAGGGTCACCTGCAGCTACGGTGTCTCCTACCTTTACCATCATTTTGGGAATAGGGAAAATACCTCGAAAGTTGGGTGGCTGAATGGCAAATGTCTTCACAGTACCGATTTTCAACTCTTTTGGCGCTTCACCCTTCAATGGTATATTGTAGCCTTTTTTTAGCCTTATCACGCCATTATTACTACTTCTTTCCGGGGTGTCGCTAAAAAAACGCATGGCCAAATAAAAAACGACCAGAACAACCAGAGCAAGAATTAAATTCATAACACTTATCAGTTACATTATCAAAAATAATGGAGTCCATCACAACCGACTCCGAGGCTGTTTTTTGCTCAATCACAACAGAAAATTGCATCTGATTTTTAAGCAACCGCAAATATACGTCTTGTACGGTTCTTAAAAAGTTTTTATCGTTTTTTTTACAACTTTTATCATTTTTTTTCGATATTAATAAATATAATGAAAATTGCGCTTTCAGGTGGTTTTTCCTAAAAAAAGAATACAGTTTGCTCAAATCACATTACCTTCGTTATTAAAATCAGAATTGCATGATATTAAGGGCTGAAAATTTAGTAAAAATCTACGGTAGCAGAACGGTCGTCAAAGGGGTTTCTTTGGAAGTAAATCAAGGGGAAGTTGTGGGTCTTTTAGGTCCAAATGGTGCTGGAAAAACAACCAGTTTTTATATGGTAGTAGGCTTTATCCGCCCCAATGACGGGCATGTCTATCTCGACAATCGCGAAATCACCAACCTCGCCATGTACCAACGGGCAAGGTTGGGTATTGGTTATCTACCACAAGAGCCTTCTATTTTTAGAAAATTATCCGTTGAGGATAATATCAAAGCCATTCTGGAATTGACCGGTATGTCCAAGGAGGAGCAAAGGGAAAAACTAGAGTCTCTGATTGAGGAATTCAGCCTCCAAAAAGTACGAAAAAGTAACGGTGACACCCTCTCGGGTGGAGAACGACGCCGGACGGAAATCGCTCGGGCACTAGCCACCAGCCCCAAATTCATCCTGCTGGACGAACCCTTCGCCGGAATCGACCCCATCGCCGTGGAAGACATCCAGTACATCGTTGCCAAATTGAGAACCAAAAATATCGGAATCCTCATTACTGATCACAATGTTCAGGAGACCCTCTCCATCACCGACAGAGCCTACCTCATGTTTGAAGGCAGTATCCTCAAAGATGGAACGGCCGAGGAACTGGCAGCAGACGAAATGGTCAGAAAAGTCTATCTCGGACAACACTTCGAATTGCGTAAAAAAAACATTAAAATCGATGATTAGAATTGCTATTATATTCCTAGTCGCCACCTGTACCTTCTTTTCCTGCGAAAACCATAAAACCGAAAAAGAAGTGCGGTTGAGCTACAATGAACGACGCGAAGTTGACACCTTATATAGAGCTAGAGTAATGCTCATCGCTCCACAATTGGACAGTCTCTGCCAACTCAACAAAAAAGAACTACTCCAAAAAACCGTAGACTCTATCAAAAACGTCCGAAAAGCAGAGGAAAAAAAATTATTAGAGCGAACACTCGACCAACAAAAACGTATCAAGAATTAGGCTATGGATAAAATGATAAAAATTCTTTTTCCTGTCCTTATCCTGCTTTTCTTCGCCTGCCAACCGGAAGATGACCGCGCCAGACGAAAAAAAGCAATCGACAAAAAAATAGAGGAGCGGGTTGCCAACTACATCAAAATACAAAAAGAAAATTGCCGAAAGGATTTGCTCGAAGAAGCGAGTAAAATTGTCGATTCCATCCTCATCGTTGAAGCGAGAATGCGCATTGACTCCTCCAGACGTCTCCCCAAACCCGAAAAACCCACAGTAATGACTCCTGCCGACAGCCTTGAGATTGCCCCTTTTTTCAAAGATAGTACACTGGAGTTGATTGAAGGTGGAAAGGATAAAGGATAAAGTGGAAAGTGTTCCTTGTTGTTGAGCTGTTGAGTTGTTGAGCTGTTGAGCTGTTGAGTTGTTGAGTTGTTGAGTTGTTGAGTTGTTGAGCTGTTGAGTTGCTGAGCTGTTGAGTTGTTGAGTTGTTGAGTTGCTGAGCTGTTGAGTTGTTGATTCACATTCACATTCACATTCACATTCTAATTCTAATTCTAATTCACATTCTAATTCTAATGAGTGTATAACAAATCGGGTGTAAAAAAATGAGTGAGTGGGCGTAAAATTCCCTAAATTAGAGTTTTCGATCCAACTAAAACTCACTCATTATGGATGTAAAGAAACAAAA
>JALVDO010000188.1 GCA_027008975.1 Saprospiraceae bacterium
ATGGAATTGAGGAACCGGTCACCAAGTTCTTCTGTCAACTTCAGCCCTTGCTCGAAGCGCTCTAACGCCTCATTGTAACTTCCTTTTTCAAGCAAGACGATACCGGTATTGGTATATAGTGTCGCCAATCCCTTTTTGTCATTCCATGCCTGTGCCATCTCCATTTGTTTTTCCTGTACGGCGATGCCTTTGTCAAACTCGCCTCTATTCATATAAGTGAGCGCCAGATTGGAGACAATATTGGATAAATTGAGCGGAGTGGGCAGCGACTCGTTAATTTGGAGGCTATTTTCAAAAAAAGCTTCGGCTTTATGGTATTTTCCTTGTCGGAAATTCAACTCTCCCAGATAACCAAATGCTTTCAGGATACCCTTTTGGTCTTTTAATTCTTCGAATAAATCCAGCGCTCTTTTCAACGCTATATGTGCATCCTGATAATTGCCTTTTAGCGTTTGCAGGTTACCCAAATTGTTATAAGCGCGAGCGGTTAATAGTTTATCACCAATGGCTTCTGCTTCGATTAGTGCCAGTTGGAAAGTCTCTTTGCTTTTCTCCCATTTCCCAATCAATCTCAACACTTGTCCTTTGCGAATCAGGATTTTTACTATTTTGTCCCGTTCGCCTTCTTCTTCGAGTTTCTCCAGCAGTTTGTCGTAGTGTTTTAGGGCGGTTCGGTTTTGGAAGTTTTGACGAGCGTAATCAGCTGCTTTTTTTAGGTAGAGAATGGTCTTATCTTTTACTCCTCCATTCTCGTAATGGAATGCTAAGTCGGTATAGCGTTGCGCAATAGTCTTGGGGTAGAGGCGTTCAATTGCTTCAGCTATTAGTCGGTGCAATTTTTTCAGGCGAGTATGAAGTTGCATCCCATAGACAGCTTCCCGAAGGAGGGCGTGCCTGAAAATATATCGCAACTCGTTCATTGCGCGCCATATTTGTACCTGCTCTGCCTTTTTGATTTGGTCCTTCAAAAGCCCTGAATAATTTTCCTTTTGTGCTATAAATGTGTGCTGTTCTTCCATGACAGCGGAGAGCACGGGTACTTCAAACTCCAAACCGATGACAGCGGCGGCTTTTACCGTTTCTTTCACAAGGTTGGAAAGCCGGTCGATACGAGCTGTCAGAATGGCGTTAATGGAGGTAGATAATTGTATCGATTTATCACGGATAGCCCATTTGTCTTTTTCTTTATGAATCATTCGGCTTTCCATAAAGTATTTGAGTATTTGCTCCAGATAAAATGGATTACTGTTACTGGTGCGCAATAGCAATTCGTAGAATGCCTTATTGATTTTACCTCCCAGCATCTTTTCTGCGAAGGCTTTGATATCTTTTGCAGGCAAAGACGGCAATAAAATTATTTTTTCTTTTACATTTAGGCTTTTCAAATAAGTACTATCTATCAGGGTGTTTGCCGTGCCATCATCGGCGAAGCGGGAGGTGACAAATACAACGTAGGGGTGGGCGTGCATTTCTTTGATTAATTCTCTCAAGATGGCATTAGAGCTGCTATCTAACCAGTGTCCGTCCTCTATTTCGATGATAAGGGGCTGAATAGTTGATATGGACAGAATCAAATTGAGAATAGACCGGATGGTGTTTTCGTAGCGCCCCTTGGCAGATAAGTGGCTCCATAGGGAATCTTCATATTCCAGCCCTAATAGAGCGGCGAGGACGTCTTTTGTCCTGATTAATTCCTTTCGGAAGGTTAGTGCCTTTGGTTTGGTGCTGCCGGATAACTTATTGACCAATTGATTAAATTGCTCATCAAAAACAACTTTTTTGGCAGCAAGTCCCGTGGTGGAGTTTAATGCAAAATAATCTTTCAGGAAGTAAATAAAAGCATTAAACGGCTTCTTGAGTATTTGGTCTGCCTGACAAAAGATCCAATCTGCCTTTTGCTGTTTTTTGAAGCGCCTTCTAAATTCGTACATCAAGCGGCTCTTCCCAATGCCTGCTTCTCCGAAGAGGTAGCAAATACCCGATTTTGATACGGGTAGATACTCTTTTGCAAAAGAAAAAAGGGCATCAATTTCTGCTTTTCGTTCTATGAAGTGCGTGTCATAAACCGGATTAAGATGTGATTTTTCTTCTTTGACAATCCAAGTTGGCGTTCGTTTTAGAATACCCTTGTATTTAATATCTCCTTTTTTTTCAAAAGAGAAATAAGGTAATTTGGCAATTTCATCGTCCACCAAAAATTCGCCCCAGTTAGCAGTCGTTGCCAACCGGGCAGAAAGGTTGACTCTATTGCCAACACAGGCATATTGACAGCGTTCTTCCCCTCCTACAATGCCCGTATAAGCGGTGCCGAGTGTTACTCCTGCCCTTATTTTTAGATTACACAATTGCGGATATTGCTTGATTTCGTCCTTGATGGATAGTAGAAATTCCAGGGCTCTTTCAGCATTGTTTTCGTAGGAGACGGGAGCTCCAAAAAAAGCCACCATCATTCCTCCTTTGTCACCGAAGTCCATTTCTTTAAAATAACCTGAAAAACCGGCAATCCCATTGATGACGATCGTGCTGAACTGGTTCAGCTCCTCATATTTGCTAATCCCTTCAAAGGAAATAAAGATGGAAACGACCTGACGAAATTCTCCTTCTCCTTCGTAATCCGTTACTTCGTCGAGAAAGAATTGCTTCAATACTTCTTCTGAAACTTTGGGTAGTCGGATGGGCTGGATGCCGTCCAATTCTTTATAATCAGATAAATTCCCCAGAAAGCGATAAAAGCCCTCCTTGATTTTTTTGTGTTTGAAAAGATTGGGTGACAGCCGGTTTAGGATGGAGTCGTCAAAAATTATTTCTTGTTGCTTGGCGCTCATTTGGCAGTTGGCACTTCCGTCGATGGCGGCTCCCCTAAAGTAAAAAGAATGGTAGGCATCACCGGTAATCCCCCATTCCACTTTACCGAAGGAGATACCTGATTTTATTCCGATGGAAAAGTTTTCGAAGGTAAAACCACGTCGGATAAATAGCTCTCTTGCCATAAATGCCGTCCGGATAAAATCAGCATTGTTAGAGATTTTGTCTTCGGGGAATATGGCGCAAAAGGCATCTCCCGCGAAATAGGGGATGAAACCATTTCGAGCATAAACGAGGTGTACCAGCGGGCTGAAAACTTCATTTAAGACAACAGATAACCTCTCTGCGCCCCCAATGCCATCTTTCATCAATGCTTCCGTTAATGCCGTGAATCCCGATAAATCTACAAAAAGGGTGTAGGCATTCATCTCCCCGAAGAAAATGCCTTCTGAAAATCGCTCTTGAATAAACCTCGGAATAAGTGGTTTTGCCATTGTGTAATAATCAATAGATTTATTCCCTTTTATACGGGATGACTGAAATCGAGAAACAAATGTACCAACTGTATCGCAGATACGATAATATGTTTGGAAAAAGTTTTTTTAAATTGCTATTTCCCTTTTTTTGTGCGACTTTTGTTTTTCAACGCTGGATATGAAAAGGATAATTCTGCTATTTTTAGGTTTGTCGTTATGGACCGGGTTGCTGCGCGGGCAGTCCGACATTGTCGTTTTCCCGAAGATTGTGGAGCAGGAGGTTGCCGTTGATTTATCCAATTTTGAAAAGGAAATTGTCCTCAGAAGTAAAATTATTAATAAAGCCGCACACCCGATTAGCATCCGATGGGAACAGGATTTCATGGACCAGCCTTTTGAGTGGCAGGCAGATGTCTCCGATAAATATTACTATTACTTTTTGTATGACGATGAGCGCCTTAAAGTTGAGGACGTCCCTCCCATAGATCTGAAACCCGGTGAATCCTTTGATTTGACCTTGTATGTCTATCCGAGGGGTCGGGCCAATTCTGCATCTTATTTTTTCAATATTATTGATGCTCGGGATTCGGTCATTGCCCGCATCCCTTATTACATTGAGGTGAAGGATAGAAAAGAAAGAATGAAACATTCCTCCAATGTGATAAAGATATTCCCCAATCCGGCAGAAGGCTTTTTCGAGTTGGCTCCCAATGATAATATTAAACAGATAAACCTCTACAATGCCCTTGGCTCTAAAACCATTAGCTATGAATATGAACCCTCTAAAAAGTACGATGTGTCTAAAATTCCAAACGGGCTGTACTCAATAGAGTTTTTGGATGAGTATGGACATATTATTACCACGGTGCGCATAATAGTCAATAATCCACGGGCTTAGAAAGAGGGTGACATCAAAAACAATCCGAAAGTGAAAAAGTATCCGGCTGCTTTGGC
>JALVDO010000189.1 GCA_027008975.1 Saprospiraceae bacterium
AAGTCGCCAACAACCCTCGGATTACCATCAATACTGTATTCGAAAACCAGATTGTCAAACCCACCGGCGGTAAAGTCGAGTGTAGCTGTAATACTACCGGCTGGATTGCAAATGGGATTAATGGCATAGCGTGGATCGGCGGGAATATTTGGCTCGAAAGAAAGGGTGATAACACCATCTGCCGCCCAGGAGTTAATCCAAGATGCCGGAACGGTAAGGGTCGTATCTGCATCACCACAAATGGCGGGCGAATGACCGGTGATACCAATTATCTCACCTTGTTCTCCAATTATCGTAAAGTATTCGCTATCCTCAAAAGCATTGGCTGAAGAGAGGTGAACACTCAATAGTCCATCTCCCTGCGAATTGATAGGTAATGGCTGTCCGACATTGATTTCGACCATAGCGGGGAGTACTGGTGTTGTACTTTCTTCTCCCGGTATAGCATTGGAAGTAATGGGTGCACTGCCACTAATTGAGAGCACCGAACTACTCGAGGTACAATTGTCCTCAAAAGTTGGTAAAGGTAAATTATAAGGTGCTGAACAACTTCCCGGGGTATTTGTCAATACAATATCTTCAGGACAGTCTCTTACCACCGGGGGGATATCGTCAATATAACTAAATGTTGCGTTGACCGAAGTCAAATTGCCGCACTCATCTTCAACCTCAAAAGTAACGGTGCTTTTTCGTAATACACTATCTGGAGAGGGACAACTTATTGCAGGTAGACTAGGCGCATTCATCGTCCCTTCATCATAAGCAGCCCAGATGAGTTGGGCTGCAGCTGAGCAGTTGTCTATAGCTGTAGCTCCTCCAAAACTAGCTACCCAATTATTGAATAACTGGTCAGCATCCATGCCGGAGCCACAATACACCACCATGTCTTGAGGTAGAGATTGAAATGTTGGTGCAATAGTATCTTTAACGGTGATTAGTTGCATAGCCGAATTTGCATTGCCACATTCGTCGGTCACCGTCCATGTCCGTTGAATCTGATATTCGTATAGACAACTTCCTGCGATGACAACATCAGAAAAAAGAACTTCAATGTTGGTGTTGTCGGAGCAATTGTCTGATACATCGATGGGAACTCCCGTTGTGAGTAGGTCAATTGCCTCTGAGCAATCCACTACAATATCGTTAGGAGCGGTAAATGTCGGTGGTGCTATATCGTAAACTGAAATAGATTGAATCTGACTTCGTGTATTATTACAAGCATCCCGGGCTCGCCACGTCCTCGATATAATATAATTATTGGGACATGTACCCGGAATAGTATCGTTGCTGAAGGAAACGTCAATATCATCAACAGGAGTGCAATTGTCACTAAGGTCTGTAATAGTCCCGGTTATGCTTACATCCGAAGCATCCATGTCACAGGATATCGACAGATTATCGGGAGCTGTAAAGGAGGGGGGCGCCTCGTCACGTATAGTTATCAATTGAGAATACTGCGTCGAATTGCCACAAGAATCCCTTGCAAGCCAGGTTCGCGAAATGTTGTACTCGTAATTTTGGCATGAGCCGTCTGTAATTTGAGTACTAAAAGAGTTGAAAGTCAGGGACTCCAACCCTGTACAATTGTCTGCTGCGGTCACGTTCGCAACCGGAGGAATCTCCGCTTCGCAACCGATAATCGTGTCATTGGGTGTGCCCATCAATACCGGAGGGACGGTGTCAATGACAGTATAACTTGCAATCCATGCTGTCGCCATTCCACAATTGTCAGTAACAACAAATGTGACGTTTAGCGTATTGCAAGGCGACTCAAAGGAAGCTGGAGCATTATCCGAAATGTCTGAAACGCCGCTGCATTCATCAATGAAAGTTGGCAAAGCCAAACGGAGTGTATTAATCCAAACATCATACCGGAGAGGGTTACTCACCGCATCAAGACCGTTTAGTTCACAAGAGACGGTATCACGTGCTTCAGCCAACATGATGACAGGGGCGGTATTATCCGGTAAAATGGTTATTATTTGAGATACCGTAGTCGATAACCCATTGCCATCAATTGCCGTCCATGTTCTCGTTACCACCCCTCCTATACAAGGATCTATCGTCTCCGGTGGTGGAGTGTCAACGGAGGGAACGCTAAACGTCATCCCCATGTCGTCCATTGCCGTAAGTGAAATCGGTTCCGGAAAATCATTGACGCAATTAATAGTCGTATCTTCTGGAACCGGATCAATAAAAACAGGTGGAGGCGGGGTCGTTCCTGCCCACACCAATGTACTTATAAATACCAATGCTATTGTGAGAACCTCACGGATAGCTTTTTGAGTAGAAAGTTTTTTCATTTAATATGTTTTATGCCTCTATTTGTAAGCACTTATCGAACCAAACAAGTGCTTACCTTAAATCTTCATACAGATTATGTAAGGGGTTAAAACAACTATTATCATCTCAATGAAAAACAACTATTCAATTACAGATAGGAAGTCCAACAAACGGACAAATTCTCTGTAATGAAGGATTCTCAAACGCTAAAGAAGATGCCCGTTTCCCGTAGAATAAAAACACTCATAGGAATCGGCTTTTGTTATTTTAAAGGGCTAATTTACAGAATTATTCCGAACCATGCTCATTTATCCGCTTAAAGGGAATTATTTTTTGCAAAAAAGTAGAGAGAATTGCCAAAAAAACTACCTTCGCTCTGCTAAAACAGGTAAATATGAACGCGAGTATCATTACGATTGGAGATGAAATATTAATTGGTCAAATCATTGACACCAATTCTGCGTGGATGGCACAACAGCTAAACCTGTTGGGTATTCCCGTTAGGAAAATTATCACCTGCTCTGATGGGGAAACCGATATTCTTTCGGCACTAAGTGAAGCCAGTTCTATTTCCGAATTAATTTTAATTACGGGAGGGTTGGGTCCTACAAAGGATGACATTACAAAGCAGGCTTTAGCAACATACTTTGGGGTTGATTTGGAGTTCAGTGAAGAGACTTATCAGCAGATAAAATTCTTGATAAACAAGTATAACCTCAAAATGACAACCGGACTGAGGGAGCAATCTTATATGCCCAACAATGCCCAGTTACTAGTCAATAAAATGGGGTCTGCCCCGGGAATGTGGTTTGATTTTAATGATAAAGTATTTGTTTCCATGCCGGGGGTTCCTTATGAGATGAAGTACTTGATGAAAGCAGAAGTATTACCGCGATTAAAGGTGCAATTTGATTTGCCGGCCATCTATCATAAGACAATTCTTACTTCGGGAATGGGAGAATCCGGTATCGCTGATAAGTTGGAAAATATTGAAGCTAGCCTGCCTCCCAATATCAAGTTGGCTTACCTTCCGGGGGTTGCTCAGGTGCGTTTACGACTTACCGGAAGAGGAAATGATGAAATAAAACTACGAGAATCGGTAGAGAGCATTGCCCAAGAGATAATTGCAAAACTAGGAGTGGAGATTGTTTACGGGCATGGAGAAGGTAGCCTTTCCGAAGCTCTCCTGACGTTACTAAACGAAAAAAAAATAAAGCTTGCAACAGCAGAAAGTTGTACCGGAGGATTAGTTGGACACTTACTCACAAGCATTCCGGGCGCATCTAATAGTTATGTGGGAGGCATTATTGCCTATAGTAATCGAATCAAAGAACGACGATTAGGTGTTCGACCCGAAACGCTCAAAAGCCATGGAGCAGTAAGTAAGGAGACCGTCTTCGAAATGGCAAAGGGTGTGATTAAGCACTTTGAAGCGAATGTGGGTATTGCGATTTCAGGCATTGCCGGTCCGGGAGGAGGTACCCCTGACAAGCCGGTGGGTACTACTTGGATAGCAGTAGCAAACGAAACCCACTATTACACTCAAAAGCTAACCTTGGAAGGTAATCGAATCTTAAATATTAAATATAGTGCCAATGCGGCTCTTCGTGCCGCACGGCAATTCATTTTAAAACAATACGGAAATGAAACGGATGAATCACCTTGAAATGATAGACCATACAGTTGGGTATGTCCAGCAAGAATTAGAAAATGCAGAAGGTGGACACGATTGGTGGCATGTTCTTCGGGTATGGAATAATGCCAAGCATATCGTCAAGTACGAAATAGGGGATACACTAATTGTCGAATTAGGAGCCTTGCTTCACGATATTGCCGACTCAAAATTTCACGATGGCAACGAAGCAATCGGGCCTGAAAAGGCAGCAAAATTCTTGGCATCCATTGGAGTTGAACCCAAGGTTAAAGAAGCT
>JALVDO010000190.1 GCA_027008975.1 Saprospiraceae bacterium
CAACTCCGGTCGTTTTGTGTGTTCCCAGTCAAAAATAATGGTATAATCCCCATTGGAACGATCTAATGCCGCCAACAGTGCATTGTTTTTATCCACGCGACTCGAAAGGCTAATGAGATAAATAGCATGCTTAATCTCATCATCCAAGCCGGTAATTTGCTCCGAAATATCCAGACCGGGAACATTATTGACAATGATGTATTCGTAGTCGGAAAAAGAGGATGAACAGACTGGATGTATCGCCTCAAAATAGGGTTTCAATTTGGGCAAATCAAGGGAACTATTAACAACACAAACGACTGAAACAAAGGTGTTATACATATTTGCAAATACTGAATTTAAAAATAAAACAACCCAATTTAGAAGAAATCACCGCAAAAATGGGCAATTAAATGCGGATTTCAACAAAAACTTCACTAAATTGTTGATAATTAACGTAAAAATAGCAAATTTTACGGTTTGGATGAAAGCATCATCCTGCTAAATTGAATATTCATGTCAAGGAAATTTCCATTTTATCCTCAATTAGACGAGATGGATTGCGGAGCAACCTGCCTTCGGATGATTGCCAGGCATTATGGTAGGTACTACTCCCTCAAGACCCTTCGTGAATATACTTTTGTTGGCAAACACGGTGTCACCCTGCTTGGTATCAGCGATGCGGCAGAAGCCATTGGCTTACAGACGCTCGCCGTGCAATCAACCCTCCAACAGTTAAAAGAGGATATTCCGCTTCCCTGCATTGTACACTGGAAGCAGAGCCACTTCGTCGTCGTCTATGACATTAATGACAAATACGTCTGGGTCGCAGACCCGGCAGTGGGCAAATTCAGACTTTCCCATGCCGAATTCCTGGGAAGCTGGGCATCAGACATATCCGACGACGAACCGGTTGGCATAGTCTTAGCCCTAGAGCCAACACCCGAGTTTGAAGTGCAGGACGAAGAAGGTGTTGACCGTTCGGGATTTAGGCATCTCCTCGCCTATCTCGGCAAGTACAAGACATTAATCTTGCAATTAGTAGCCGGATTACTAGTCGGTTCCATTGTACAATTACTCATTCCATTCTTCCTGAAGTCGTTAATTGACGTTGGAATAGGGAGAGTTGACTTAAACTTCATCAAGCTAATTATACTCGGTCAATTCGTTTTATTCCTTATGCAATTGGCGGTGGATTCCTTCCGGCGATGGATTATTCTCAATATCGGAACCCGGATAAACATCAGTCTGGTGACGGCGTTTTTAACCAAATTGACCAAATTGCCCATCCGGTTTTTCGATTCTAAAATGACGGGAGACATGATGCAGCGAATGGCAGACCACGAACGCATCCAACGATTCCTGACTTCTACCGGATTGGTCTCCATTTTTTCTTTGTTCAACTTCGGTATCTTTCTTTTTATTCTATTCTTTTGGAATAAGTGGGTCTTCCTGACTTTCCTTGTCGGAACGGTACTGAATATTGGCTGGGTATGGCTTGCGCAAAAAAAGAGAAGAGCCCTTGATTACAAACGATTCGATCAGGCATCCGAAAACCAAACCAAAGTCGTCGAATTAATCAACGGTATGCAGGAAATAAAACTCTACAATGCCGAGAAACAAAAACGATGGGCATGGGAGCGAATACAATCCAGATTGTACCGAACGAGTGTTAAATCGCTAACGCTTGAACAATGGCAGCAGGCGGGTTCTAGATTCATCAATGAGTCAAAAAACCTGATTATCACCTTCATTGTCGTAATGGCTGTTCTTAATAATCAGATGACACTGGGGATGTTTGTCGCCATACAATACATATTAGCACAATTGAATGAGCCGCTGAATAAAATTGTTGACTTTGCCAGTGCCATGCACGAAGCAAAAATCAGTCTGGAGCGGATGGATGAAATTCACAGTAAGGACAATGAGGAGAAACCACAGGAAAAAATATCGATTCTTCCCGAAACCGGTGATCTTCGTTTCGACAAGGTCTTTTTTCAGTATAACGGGCACCAGTCTCCGATGGTATTAAAAGACATTCGCCTGACCATTCCCAAGGGGAAAACGACAGCTATAGTCGGTACAAGTGGAAGCGGAAAAACAACCTTACTCAAACTTTTATTGAATATTTATGAGCCCACTTCCGGAATGGTAACCGTCGGAGGTGTTAATCTTAAAAACCTCAATCAGCAACTTTGGAGGGAATTGTGCGGTATTGTTATGCAGGACGGATATATCTTCAATGACACGATTGCCAATAACATCGCACTAGGAGACGAATACATCGACAAGGCAAAATTGCTTAAAGCGGTAAAAGTCGCCAACATCCAAAACGACATCGAACGGCTACCGCTAGGTTATAACACCAAAATCGGGCAGGAAGGACTTGGATTGAGTAAGGGACAGCAACAAAGATTATTAATCGCAAGAGTTGTTTATAAAAATCCTGAATACATCTTTTTTGATGAGGCAACCTCTTCTCTTGATGCCTACAACGAATTGATGGTTATGGATGAACTGGAAAATTTCTTCCGAAATAAAACCGTTGTAGTTGTCGCTCACCGCCTCAGTACGGTTGTCAATGCCGACAATATCATCGTCATGGATAACGGAGAAATAGTCGAGCAGGGAACGCACGAACAACTGACCGCACTGCGTGGCGCTTACTATCACCTGATTCGGAATCAATTGGAATTGGGAAATTAAAAAGGGTAAGACCCAATTATCACAATCAAATAAATGTCAGCAATAGACGAAATACAAACGCATAGTGACGAAATACACGAAATACTGGGTACCCCACCACATTGGTTGGTCAAATGGGGAAGCCTCATCCTCTTGGTTATATTCGTCGTACTGGCATATATGGCCTTCTTTACGAAATACCCGGATAGTGTCACCGAAGAGATAACCATCACTTCCGAGAATCCACCTCAAATGCTCGTCAATGAGAATTCGGGAATCGTCAGTGAATTATTGGTGGCCGATGGAGATACGGTCGAAGCCGGACAAATACTGTTGGTATTCAAAAGTCAGGCAAAATTTGAGGACATACTGACATTGGAAGACCGATTATTTAGCATTAAGAGTATTGAAAATGATTCTATTCTGGCGCGTTTAGACATCCCCAATGATTTGATTTTGGGAGAAATCCAAGAGGCGGTCTATCAATTCAAAAAGAAACAAAAGGATTTCCTGCTAAACAAAAGTCAAGAGGAAAAAAAGCTTTCCATCAATCAAATGGAAAGTAAAATCAGGAAAGCAAAAAGAAGTATTTCGTTTGAGAAAAAACGCCGGGATTACATTACCAAACAATTGAAGATTGTCAACGACCGCTACATCAGCGCCCAAAACAGGCTCGAAAAAAACCTCACTACACTTGATGCAGTCCGGGCATTAAAGGAACAGGTACTACAATTGGAACGCGAGCTACAAGAGACATCTTCCTCCATCCGGGGTTACAGAACCGATATTGACATACTGAGAGATGAGATCAAAAACTTACAATCCGGTTCGAGCAAGTCCTACTCTCAAGCAGCGGAAGAGCTTGTTTTGGCATACAACAATCTGCAAGCAGCCATTAGCCAATGGGAGAAAAAGCACTTACTTGAGTCGCCAATTAAAGGTATCGTTGTCTTCATCGACAAATCACTTAGCGTCAACCAGTTCATTCCCAAAGAAACCGAAATCATGGTTATCCTACCTTCAAATGCCAGTAATCTTGTAGGAAGGGTTAGTTTGAATCTGAAAGCTTCGGGTAAAGTAAAAGAAGGACAACCAGCCATTGTTAGTCTGGAAAGTTACCCCCCCGAAACGTTTGGCGTCATCAAAGGGAAGGTCAAATCAAAAGGGAAAGTCGCATACAAAAACGCTATTCCGCTCGAAATCAGTTTTCCGGAAGGGCTGACAACAAGTAGCGGCAAAATCATCGAACTCAATCAGGAAATGACAGGAACCGTAGAAATTATCACCGAAGACAAACGCCTCATTGAATGGTTATTTTAAAACTCGGCATCCATCTCGTCATCGCGGTGTTTCCTTCTGTTTCGTATCCACAAAAAAGCAATGGTACCCACTACGAGATAAGGCATGCTCAACAGATATAAAATACCCGTATTTAGCCCCCTTCCGGCAGTACCGCCATTTTCGAGATTCGTCTCTGCCGATAAACGACACATCGGGCATTGAGCGACTACATCCTGTGCTACAAAGGTCAGTACGATGATTACCAAT
>JALVDO010000191.1 GCA_027008975.1 Saprospiraceae bacterium
AACGGGAGCAATCAGCCCACGTTTCATAACTTAAAGGCACAAAGGTAGTAAAAAGAACAGCATCACCAATAAAAATGACCTAAAAACTCGGCGTCATCGTCAATGATAAAACCATCTCGTCTTCGGAAGGAAAGAGCAGCGGGGCGACCGGCAAAAAAAAACACCTACCTGATAATAATCCCCATCGCTATCTCTTGGCTGTTCTTCATAGGCTTGAAAAATACATACTCTGCCCACCAAACGCTCTTTCGCGTGCATCTAATAACCAAAACACACATCATGCACAACACAAAAAAACGTCGCCTCTCTAATGCTGTCAATGCCGGTTCTATGGCAGATATTGCATTTTTATTACTTATCTTTTTTCTTGTGACCACGACCATTGATTCGGATACCGGATTGCGGGTTTTGCTACCGCCAATAACAGAAGGTGCAGAATCTGTGCCATTAAACGACTCCAATGTCTTCAATGTAAAAATCAACGCAGCCAACGAACTGCTCGTCGAGAAGAAAAGAAGCGACATTAGTCGGTTGACACCAATGGCAAAACAGTTTATTCAAACACTAGGCGATAAGGGAGAACCCGCTGTCATCTCCCTACAAAACGATAGAGGCACCAATTACGAAATGTACCTCTCCGTCTATGACAAAATCAAAAAAGCCTATAACGAACTGTGGGAAGAAACCGCCCAACGACTTTACCACAAACCCTACAACAGCCTAAGAAGAAAGGACAAAAAAGCCATTCAGAATATCTATCCGCTCGTCATATCCGAAGCCGAACCGACGGGGTATGGGGAATAACTTCCTCAAAACTCCCATCCCAAACGCAAAACAAAGCTCTTGTACCATATCCGGTCAATGTTGGTCGTTCCCCACCAGCCCCACTGGAATTCATGTTCGGAATACTGGAATTTGTAACCGACATCAAGCAATATGTTGGTCTGCTTAATCCGTGCGACCCGAATGCCGACAGCAGGATAAAGCATCATACCACCTCGCCAATGGGAAAAGTCATTATTATCAGACGCAATACCGGAATGAATACTATATCCCAAAGCCATATTGTAGGTGAAATCAACCGGCGATGGATGGCTTTTTCGGTAGCGCACCACGCCCCGAACATCGGCAAAAAAGGGTATCAAAAAATTATCAGAATAGGTATCTAATCCCGCGCCGACACCGAGCGCAAAGTGTTCAGAGTACTTATACCCTAAAACAAAGTGAACTCCCGCTCCCCACCTTTTATCCCTATTGTCATCCCACCTACTTGCAGCAATGCCGGTCAGGCTATTAAGGTGTAATGACCAATACCTCCCTCGCGGTTTGATAGAACGCCCCTCCCCGATATATTTCAATCCACTCTTTGGCTTCTTAATCCTCTTGATGTGACGAGAAGAAAAATACAACTCCTTCCCATTAAACATCTTTATCCGTACCCCATCTGTGGGGGTATCTTCCTTTAAAAGATACCCCTTCACCACACTCCCGTCCTTCAAATATATTATCCGATAATTCTGCGGGTTTTCCTGACCATACACCATGATTGCGCTAAACGCAAAAAATAATAAAAGGAATATTTTTTTCATTTTTTTTCTTTGTAAAATTCCTTCAGTTATTCACACTCCACTTTCAACAACCGGCTTATCTCCTTCATATTTGTCGGATTATTGGCATCAAACTGATAAAAGCCATCTCTACCAATCACTAACAAATTAGTCTCATTTCCCGGAAGGGCAATAACATCAAAAGCATCAAAACCGGCAACTTTGTCCAATAATTTATCACCCAATTTAGTCGGGTCGGTGATGTCAAAGGACTTCAATCCATGCTCCCCCTCACACAAGAAAAGAGTATTCCCTTTGATAGACAGCCCATACGGATTTTCCATCGGGAAAGATTTGACCAATTTAGGGGCATTCAACACGCTAATATCAATAAGATCCAATTGATTAGTGAATCCTTGACAGGCGTTACCGGAGCGCAGCGTAACGTAAGCGTAATCATCCTTGATAAACACTGGGTCGCACGCACTCGCATGTGCAAAGCTCGCCATCATAGATGGTTCAGTCGGATTGCTATTGTCAAAAATAAACATTCCCGTACTCGAACCGATAAACAACTTATCCTCGTAAGGGAAAATGGTCTCGATATTCCAACCAAATTGAACCGTGTTAACCAATTCAGCCTCCGGTGCCGTAATATCAAAAACCCGCAACGAACTTTTATCTACCGCATACAAATAATCTCCTACGATGGTAAATCGTGCCATGGAGCCGGAGATACCTGTTG
>JALVDO010000192.1 GCA_027008975.1 Saprospiraceae bacterium
CGATTATAGTATTGTCAATCCGGCAAAATTGCCAAGGGATTTGCAACTGGATTTGTGTGAGCGTTGCCATTTGCAGGGGACGGCTGTGCTAGAGCCGGGCAAGACTTTTTTTGATTTCAGACCGGGGATGCGGCTGAGCGAGGTTGTGAATGTGTTTTTACCTCGATTTTCGGACTCTGACGAGCAATTTATAATGGCTTCACAAGCTGATCGTCTGAAGCAAAGTAAATGTTTTCAGCAGACGGATATGACTTGTCTGAGTTGCCACAATCCCCATGTTAGCGTCCGCGAGACGTCTCCAACACACTTTTCAGATATTTGCCTGCAATGCCACCAATCCAATGGACAAAAGCAGTGCTCCACCACAGCAGAAAAGCGGGCAACAGTTGATAATCAGTGCCATCAATGCCACATGCCGAAATCACGTAGTATCGACATCGCTCACGTTCGCATCACCGACCATAAAATCCGAAAATACCCGGTTAAAAACCAGTCGCAGAAAGGAAAATTCCGCGGCTTGCAGATACAGACAAAGGCGCGAGCGAGCGATTTGGAAATGGCTCGTGGTTATCTTGCCTTTTATGACAAATATGAGAGTGAGCCGTTTATACTCGATTCTGCCGCTTATTATCTGAGCAGGGTAGCGGGAGATGCTCCTGTTTTGTTTGAAACAAAAATCCATTATTTATTTAATAAAAAGGACTATTCCGCTGTAGCGGGAATGGTGAAAACGAGGGAACCCGAAGAAATTGTTGAGGCGTGGACAGCCTATCGCATAGCGGAAGCTTTGAAAAAAGAAAAACAGCTCTCGCGGGCTTATGATTATATAAAAAAAGCCGTTGAGTTGAAGCCATTGAATCTCGATTTTGTGGAAAAGGAAGCGCTCATTCTCATGGATATGGAGCGCAATAAATCCGCTGCTGAAAAACTGGATTTTGTATTGGGTGAAGATCCGAAGCGTCCTGTGGCTTTGTGTAATCGTGGGTTATTGTCCGTCCTTGCAGGTGACTATCCGGCGGGCGAGCAATACTACGATAGGGCTATTGCCTTGAATCCTGACTATGAACAGGCATTGTTGAATAAGGCGGCGGTGCGGAATATCCTCGGGGATAGGGCTGCTGCGTTGGCGCTGATTCGGCGTGTGTTGCGGATTAATCCGGATAATGGGCAGGCGCGGCGGGCTTTGGAGTATGTGGAGTGATGCTTGGGGGGCGCAAAGAAGTAGGGCTCGCAAAGGGCGCGAAGGGCGCGAAGGAGAGGGGGAGTAGTTTTTCATGGGAATAGAAATGAATTTGAGCGCTAAGGTGATAACTTCATAGAAGGTGTCAACTTAGGCGCGGATTGCGAAAGGGCGAAAGGGCGAAAGGGCGAAAAGGCGAGTGGGCGAAGGGGTGAGTGGGCGAATGAATTTTTGGGTACAAGAAAAAATCTTATCTTCGCATTTCGCCGAGTATTAAAAATATGTCAGACCAAAATTTCTCCAAGGCTTTTTTGATTTTGATATTGTCAGGTATCTTTCTGGCGGTTTATCCGGTATTGTATCCCCATGTTGGTTTTTTACAGCGACATTTTAAATCTTATTCGCTTTTCCCGAAGGCGGTAAAGGATAGTATCGGCGGAGCGGATAGTTTGGTTTATAGTGCGACCATGCCGGATTCTATTCATAAAGAGGTACTGCCTCCGGCGTATAGCGGGATTGAATATCTAAACGATTTTTTCGTTAAATTGCACAAGGGCAATAGCCAGATTCGAATTGCTTATTATGGGGACTCTGCTATTGAAGGGGATATGATAAGCCAGACCTTGCGTGATAGCCTGCAAAAGCGCTATGGAGGGAGTGGTGTGGGTTTTGTCCCGATTTACTCCCCGATTGCAGGCTTTCGGAATACCATTAACCAGCATGCCTCGGATAATTGGCAGGTGTGGAACTTTGGTTTGCAGCGGGAGGGATGCCCCTTTGCTTTTGGTTATGGAGGAGAGGTCTTCTCGGCGAAGCGGACGGTGGATAGCTTGTTGATTCAACCGGATAGTTTGTCGGTGGATTCACTTCAAATGGACACCTTGAAAAAGAATGAAGTCGAAGAATCCGGGGAAATGCCAAATGAATATACCGTTCGATATATTGCCTCCAAGCGATATGCAGGCGTATCGACGCTGGCTCATCCATTTTTGTTTTATGGTGCACCCACGGATGGTAAGACCTTTGGAGAGGTGGCTGTCACTGAATTCAAAAAGGAATCAAAATATGCTTTAAAGGGGAAAAAAACGGTCAATCGCTTGTCTTTTGCCCCAAATGCCCGAAAAATAGCCCTCTCTTTCACCGGAATTGATTCCATGCCTATCTATGGGATGAGCTTTGAATCGAAGCGTGGTGTTATCGTCGATAATCTGCCCTCTCGGGGCAATTCAGGGAGTTGGCTGATGCGGTTAGACGTCAATGTAATGCGACAGTTTGATGAATATTTTGACGTGGATTTGGTCATATTACAATATGGATTGAATGTATTGAATCCCAAAATGACCGACTATAGCTGGTACAAAACGGAAATGAAGCGGGTCATTGCACATGTCAAAAGGTCATTCCCAAAAGCAGCGATTCTGATTGTGGGACCTTCGGATAAGGCCACTAAAGTCAACGGTGAGATGGTTACAGACCCAAGTGTTCCCCTGATTACAGGTGTTTTGCGGCAAGCAGCCGAAGAATCCGAAGTAGCTTTCTTTAGTCTCTACGAGCGAATGGGCGGTGCCGGAACCATGGTCAATTGGGTAGAAAAGAAAAATCCTCGCTGGGCAAATTTGGACTATACGCATTTTAATTTTCAGGGTGCAAGGGCTGCGGGTGGGATGTTAAGCGAGTTTTTGAAGGGTGATTTTAATCCCAATCGATGATTCCGACTCTGTTCAATCATAGAATGGAGCCGAAATCACCGGAGCAAAAAAATATTTATGAGGAAGTTGGTATTCAAAATACTTTATTTATTAATGCCTGTCATTGTGGTGGGTAATGCGAAAGCAGGGGATACGATTCCGCTTTCGGGCTTGCATTATTTGAAGTATGACTTCATCGATCAGGCGGCCAATCGGATAACCAATGCGGGCGCTATTGAGGAGTTTTATTTCAAGCTGGCACAACTGAAGAATGGTGAGCGCGATAAAGTCACCATCCTTCACATTGGAGATTCGCACGTACAAGCTGATTTGTGGACTGGGAAGCTGCGGCGGCTGTTTCAGGCTAAGTACGGGTCGGCAGGGCGCGGATTGTTTTTTCCTTTTAAACTGATAGGCTCACACAATCCCTTGGATATTCAGACGCAAACCAATGCCAATTGGGAAGGACATACGAATATTTTTAAGGAGGGACCTCCGATGGGTATTTGTGGTGCAGGGATGCAGACAAAGCAGGCTGATTTCTTTATTGACATAGTGGTCAATGATTCTCTGCCGACAGACAAATTCAATAAGGTGACCCTTTTTAGTCAAAAGGGAAAAAGTGCCTTCAATTATATTATGGGGAAGGGCGATGTTACCAAAATTGATGTCAATCGCATCCCCGTGAAACCACGCTATCATCGGGTGAAAAGCGGTCAGACACTTTGGGGTATCTCACGCAAATACCACGTGACCGTCCGCCAGCTACAACGGTGGAATGGCATCCGGGGTAGTCGTCTCCGGATTGGGCAGCGGCTGAAGGTCAGTAAACCGCGGTACAAAAAGGTCGAAAGCCCTGCGTTTGAAAAATTTGCTTACCTTGCGAATATGGAATATCCCGATACGGTTTATTCCGCCACCTTGGTATTAGACCGTCCTGTCAATCAACTCGTCATCAAGGGAGATAAGCTGACAGAGGAGCAAAATAACTGTACTTTTTACGGGTGTTTATTTGAAAATACCCTTCAAAAAGGCATTTTGTATGAGGCGGTTGGTGTCAATGGTGCGACCTTTTATCATTATAATGAGGCTGCACATTTTTTTGACCAAATAGCCTTGTTGAAGCCGGATTTGATTATTGTGTCACTTGGGACGAATGAGGCGCTCTCTTCAGGGTTCGACGAAGAAAAATTCAGGCAACAGGTGAATACTTTTTTTGATAAACTCTATGGTCAATTACCGGAGACGCCCGTTGTGATTACGACTAATGGGGATGCTTTGCGCAAGGGCAGGGTGGCAACTCCGAGCAATTCAGCCGTTCGAGACCGATTAATTATC
>JALVDO010000193.1 GCA_027008975.1 Saprospiraceae bacterium
TTCCTGCTTAAATTCCATCTTATAATGAAACCCACCATAGGAAGTACTGATATTTTCGGGTAAGTCCAAGACCTTTGCACCTTCGGGCAGAACAAACGCCATATAAGCATCTTCAGTACGATAACCAAGGTAAAAATTCCATGTTTCGTAATCGTATTCACGAGTCTTATCTGCGATAAAACTCAATGAATGCAAACCATCTGCCCAGGGGAACTTAACCAAAGTTATCTTATTCACTTTGATGGTTGGCTTCTTGACCTTAAACTTAAAAGTATAAGATACCGTATCGGCAGTATTTTCGTCAAGATTATCAAAGGACAGCGCCAATAGCTCGACCGGATTATCAAAATCATTACTAATAGCCTCCAACATGTTTTTCTCCTGATTTTTCACGCTTTGTTCCTTATAAGAGTAGCGTATTCCCGTTGCAGCAGCATTGGTCTTGATAGTTTTGGTCTCGACAAGCATATCGTCTCCCTCCATCTGTACCTGTGTATGTCGTTCGACTAAGATAGGGCGTTCGTCATTCATATCCAGCTTTTTCAATTTAGCCGACAGCCCTTCGGACGCTTTCTCCGGAATTTCAAGTGCAAGCGCCCCCTCCAGATAAGGGTCGGAAGCAATAAAGGGATGGAATTTGTTAGTCAATTCCAGAAAGTGTTCTTTATCTTTTTCCTTCAACTTGATAATGCAATGGTTAAATGCTACACTTGGCAGTAACATATCCTTTTGCCCATTATCGCGGGTATCAACCAGTACGAGTTGTGAGTTCAAACCGACTTTCCTACCCAAAACGAGGAAAAGGGAAGACATATCCTTACAATCGCCGAGTCGGGTGCGAATCGTCTTTGAGGGCTTTTGAGGGACATAGGCACTTTGCCGAAAAGAAATGGAACTATACGCAATATTATTGGCAATATACTCATAGATTCGCTGGGCTTTTACTTCGTCGCTCAATCCTTTATACCCGTCGGGGAAGAGCTTTTCGATAACAGCATCCGTCTCGTAATCGCTCCTGAGTTGTGAGGTAACAATATCAGAGTACCAGTTGGCGACAAAATCCCAACTTGGGAAATTACTGATGTGTAAAATAGCCGCCACATCACCCAAAACGGGCATATTGTTTTCGTATTTTATAGAAGCTTGGTCCTTCGCCTCCCAGGTGTATAACATCCAATTATCCTTCTCTACGAGTTGCTTCGTTGGCTCGATGGGTTTTGCTGCCATTTTATATTTAAATTCAAAATCAGGGGGTGTCAACATCTGATAGCGCGAAAGCTTAGAAGGGATGTAGGATTCAAAATAAAATTTATCACTAAAATACCCTAGTAGCTTTCCATATTCGGTCTCCTGAATTTTGTAGCTAAGATGAATCCCATCTCCTGGTTCCAGGCCTGTAAAGATGACGTTATTACCATTGGTCTCCGCCGGCACCTTATTGCCATCCGCTTTGATGACTTCTGCCTTTTCGATTATTAAATGCTGATAGTAAGGATGAGCATTGATCTGGTATTCTTTCCAGTCTTCAATCCCTGAATTGTTAAAAATTTTGACCAATAAATTCACTTTTGACTCCGAAACGCCCTCTTTATAAACAACCCGCTGCTTCTCTTCCAGTAAGATTAGGCTATTGTCATCGGGATAGTTCTTTGCTTCAGGAGCATTGGCGAACAGTTGATAAGCATCTTCGCTATTGAAGTAGTCAAAAACATCTGGCTGCCCTAGTAATTCCCGGATTTTCTCCCGAACATCAAACTGATTGGGGTCATAGTACAATGCCTTTCTAAGCAATTCGAGTGCCTCCTGTTTTTTACCCCACTGCTCCATTATGAGTCCGGTTTTCTTGTGAAAGTAACCATTATAAGGCACCTGTTCCATTACCTTATTCATCCATTTCCTTGCCCTATCGTATCTCGATTTGTTATAAAAAAAGTCGCTCAACTTGGTGTAATATCCAATCCTGTTGGGATAATTGGCAATAAGCTTCTCTAAAATATTAATCGCCTTTTGGTGCTGCCCAATATCCATATAATCTTCAGTAAGGCTGAGGATGGTAGAGGGGTCATAGTTTTTGAACAAATACTTTCTCAGGATGCCAATCGCACCTGTCGGGTTTTTATAAGCATTTTTTTCAATCAGATAATTAATATTGACAAAAGTCGGATTGGTTGGATATGCCGAATATGCTATTTTAGCCAGCACTATGAGCTCTTCATATTTTTCACGCGCCGAAAGCAATTTCACGGTATATTCATAAATAGTCTCACTATTGGTGCCGTTTAATTCTTCTTTCAAGGCTCCAATCAATTCTTCCACTTTATCGTAATCCTTGTTGGAATTGGCCTCTTCGATTTGCAAAACAATTGAAACAGGTGATCTCTTGTCGTTTGTCTTCATCCATTCTACCAACTTGGTCAGTTCTGTCCGATTGTTGTCCTTACTCAAAAAAAGTATCTGCTTGAACATCAGAAAGCTATTATCGGGAGCCAAATTCCGGGCTTTGCCAATAACCTCCAATCCCTGTTTGATTTTTCGATTGTGCAAATAAACATCTGCCAATAGAATGTAGTTAAGAAGATTATCCGGCTCCGCTTCAATTTTTTTCTTAAAAACGGTTTCGGCAAAGTGGGGAATAACTTCCGATTTATAGGACGCTTCTTTCTCGTAAGGAATGTAAAAAGCATTGTAGGTCAAGTCGGGTATTACATGAAAATTTTCATCCATTACCCGGGCGAGCACATCTGCCTGAGAGCGATCACTTTCGCCAAGTTGAATAAGCAGGCGATTCCCTCCTTTGTGCAGCTTCACCCTGACGACTACGGCATCCATATCCATGGCATATTCTTCCTCATCCGCATAGACCTCCCGATCATTAACCCAGACCTTCATCGACCCACTCGGTCCCAAACCAAGGTAAACTTCCCGCTCCTCCGGACTCGTGATAAATGTCTGCAAATAGGAAACGCCATCATCGTTATCGATGTAGTAGCTCAAATCAACCCAATCACCTAATTGATTGCGAATAACCTCGTACCAGCTAACTTCGGCTTTGTATTTATTTATGAAAACTTCATCTTGCTGAGGATGCTCCAGTGGCCCGTAATCCTTATCGAAGCCGGAGCCGGACGTATTATCAAAAGCCCCCGTAAGGCTCCACGCCTGAATACTCCCTATTTTTTTAAAATATTTGGCAGCCTTACTAAAGTCTCCAACTGCCTGATAGTGTCTGGCAATCATATAGTGAGCCATTGCCTGCAAAGAGCCATTTGTGTCGGAATTTTCGGCAATTTCCCGAAAGGCAGACAATTGCTTCTTGTCCTTTATCCTGCCATAACCATCGGCAAATAACTCATTTATCCAACAGGCATACAAATAGGCATCCCGTTCTTGGGGTTGCATCCTTTTTGCGAGCTTATAGAACTTAAAAAATTGATTTCGAGCCCCTCTGGCATCCAATTCAAAGTTTGTCAAATAAGCTAATCCCAACCAGGCATCGGCTGCCGTTTCCGGCTCATCGGTGGCTAGCAGGAAATACTTGCGGGCAGTAAGACGGTCATTTTTATTAAAAGCCTTCCAGGCTTCATCGAGGTTGTTCGCCAATAAATTATTGAAGAATACAATGGCAATGAACAGGCAAATGGTTTTGATTTTGGAAATCATCGGTACTTAGATAGTTTAGAAGTTTGTAAAAAAGCGACCTTGTATTTATCGCATAACGGAGGTAAAGATAAGATTCCTATCTGAAATTCCGCAATCAATGAAAAATACTTTGGTGAAAATAATGGTAAAAATCAAAACACAAAAATTTCCCGTGAAGCTCGCAAAGGATTCGCCAAGGTTCGCCAAGGTAAATATTTCCATGACAAAAAAAAACAATCACATATTCTTAATCAATAGGTGAAGTGTGGACTCAGCATTGTTTACTGACACCGTCAAGACATAGAACTTGCGGGAGAGGCACTTGATTAATATCTCGATTTTTCATGAGATTTCCATGCTAAAAGAGGGCATTGCCGAGTGAATATTAAAAAAAGTGCATAGGAGAAACAATTGCTGCTCAAAATTAGTTATTTTTGTGGGAGAGCTTTGTATGAGAAATTAACCGGAAGAAAAATAAATAACAAACAATGAGTAATTCAGTGACCAGATATATAAATCCTTTGACCGATTTTGGGTTTAAAAAGCTTTTTGAATCCGCAGAG
>JALVDO010000194.1 GCA_027008975.1 Saprospiraceae bacterium
AAGCATTTATGAAGCACAAGACGGGACTATCTTTTTAGCCACACACGGCGGACTAAACTATAAAACAGCAGGGGAAGACCAGTTTCATTATACGCCCCATCACTCTCCTTTATTTAGCATACATGAGGACAAAAACCACAAAATATGGGTGGGGACAGGCGAGGGGCTGTCTCTTTACCAGCCCAAAAATGATACCATCATTGAGTTTTTTGAATCAGGGGATAGAGTGATACAAAGCATCGTAGAAGATAAAAACGGATGTTTATGGATGGGATCCCGCAACCTTGTCTATGCCCTCAACCCTGACACGAGGCGGATTAGGAGTTTTGATGCTCAGGACGGGGTGTTAAACAGACAGTTTTTCCCTACGGGATTGTCACAAGAAGGAATAATCTACTTGGGTGGTACCAAGGGCATTGACTACTTTAATCCTTCTGAAATAAAAGATAATGATAACATTCCCACGATAGTGTTAACAGGCTTTCAATTGTTTAATAAAGAGGTGCTACCCGCATCCCTGCTCCCCGATACGCTAAAGCACCTTTCGCCTCTTTCAAAAGACATTACCTACACCGACGACATCATACTCTCCCACCGGCAAAATGATATTACGCTGGAATTTGCTGCCCTTGAATACACCTCCCCCAATAGAAACCGCTACCGATACAGGTTGATAGGATATGATACCGCCTGGGTCAGAGTCGATGCCACCATCAGAAAAGCCCACTTTACCAATCTCAGTCCGGGTAAATATACCTTTGAGGTACAAGGGGCAAACAACGATGGGCTATGGAATAAAGAAAGCACCAAACTTGGCATCATAATACAATATCCCTGGTGGAGAAAATGGTGGGCATGGACAGGATATTTTTTCCTCTTTGCTGCCATCCTGTTATTGCTACGTCGCTATGAATTAAACCGGCAACTTTCCAAATCCGAAGCCAAACGCCTCTTTGAATTAGATACGTTCAAAACGAGGTTATATGCCAATATTACCCATGAATTCCGAACCCCATTGACCATCATACTCGGTATGACCGAACAAATGAGCAATCAGGTATCTGAATCGGGAAAAGCGGGATTAAAAATGATTTACCGCAATGGAAGGCAGTTATTATCTTTGGTCAACCAAATGCTCGATTTATCCAAACTACAATCAGGGCAGCTCCATCTCAACAGCATACAGGGCGATATTATCAACTATCTAAGTTACTTATGCGAGGCATTTCACTCCCTGGCAGCGGATAAGAATGTTCGAATCCACTTTCAATCGGACATGGAAGCCCTCCTGATGGATTATGACCCCGGGAGCATTCAGCAATTAATAAGTAATTTACTCTCCAATGCTGTGAAGTTTACTCCTTCCGGTGGAGATATTTACATAAATGTACAAAAAAGGACTTCGACAAAGGAAATCACCATCCGGATTAAAGATACCGGAATAGGAATACCGGAGGAATACCTGCCTCATATTTTCAACAGATTCTATCAGGTAGATGACTCCTCCACGCGTCATGAAGGCGGCACCGGTCTCGGACTATCCCTATGCTACGAACTCACTCAGTTGATGCAAGGAGAAATTCATGTTAAAAGTCAGGTAGGGAAGGGTACGGAATTTACGATAACCCTGCCTATCACACAGGTCTGTCCGATTGAAAAAGGAATGAACACCACCATTGAACAACCAATAATCAACCCTGCCCCTCAGGAAATTTTTTCGCCAACGGCTTCCTCTTCCTTACCTCATATACTTATTGTCGAGGATAACCATGATGTAATAAAATACCTCATTTTGTGCCTCAACAATAAATACAACATCGAAATAGCCTACAACGGGCAGCAAGGCATAGAAAAAGCCGTTGAGCAAATTCCAGACCTTATCATTAGCGATGTAATGATGCCTCAAAAAGATGGTTTTCAGCTCTGCCAAACCCTGAAAAACGATGAGCGCAGCAGCCATATCCCCATTATCATGCTAACGGCAAAGGCGGATATTCAGTCAAAGCTTCACGGATTGCAAATGGGTGCAGATGCCTACCTTCCCAAGCCGTTTAACGAGCGAGAACTTAACATCCGAATCGATAATTTGTTAAAACTGAGACAAAATTTGCAATCCCATTACCTTTCATTGGTTGGCATTCAAAAAGGCTCCTTATCTACACGGCCGGGTGCTCTGTCATTTAAGGAGCAGACAGAGAAAGCATTTGTAGAGAAAGTTCATCAGATTATAATTTCCCATCTTGATGATTATCAATTCAAAGTCGAACAATTATGTAAGGAAGTCTGCCTAAGCCGTACCCAGCTTCACCGAAAGCTCAAAGCACTAACCGGCTATTCCACCACGGCATTCATTACATTCATTCGCCTCGAAAAGGCAAAAATAATGTTGCACGACCCTGAATTGACTATTACCACCATTGCGTATGATGTAGGATTTTCAGACCCCAATTATTTTGCTAAAGTCTTTAGAAAAAACCTTGGAATCACCCCGTCGGAATACAGGAATAATACCACCGTTACCAACAGGGATCAGCATCCAAATCCACCAAAACACCACCCGTAGCTTCGTTGTTATCGCCACAAAGCTTAATGACGATGGTATTGTAATCGGTACGGCGAGGGACAAAAAGATTGTTGTAGGAAGTAGGCGTTGTAAAGCCAAAGCGTTGTGTCTCTCCAGCCATTTCTACATCGTATAAGACGCTATTACTCGCGGTATTTTGAGCGAATAGATTGTCGTGT
Source organism: Saprospiraceae bacterium (assembly GCA_027008975.1). Classification (GTDB taxonomy): domain Bacteria; phylum Bacteroidota; class Bacteroidia; order Chitinophagales; family Saprospiraceae; genus JALVDO01. The sequence continues at coordinate 2,743 of JALVDO010000194.1, forward strand.
GCTCCATCGATGGCTAGATATCCCAAGTAGCTGTTTCTAACGTCATTTCTGGAAAATATCCAGTCATCACAGGATACTGCATGTTCCAATTCCAAACCATTGGGTAAGAACAGAGCTCCCTGTACAGTACAAGACAGGATACCGATACTCACGTCCATCGCTGTATTATTATGGTAAATACCTCGCCGACTACTAGCGAAAATGCCAGTTCCATAATCGGCTATGTGATTATTCATTATCCTTGCATTATCACCGCTTTCGATAACAATACCCCAAAGGGCACCTACTCCTCCTCCCCCTCCAACACCGGTAATGGTATTGTCGTAGATTGATGTTTTATCGGAATGATTGCTTGTCCATATTCCAAATTGGAAGTCGTGAATGTCGTTGTCGACAATCATGGTGTGTTGTGCATTTTCCGTAAAGATGGCGATGCTGCCCTGCGCCCCGTAAGGACGTATTTCCAGATTTTGAATCTTGACGCGATTGGCATCTTTGACGTGAAGTCCAGCATCCGTATAAATGGGCGTACCGACGAGGTAAAAATGTCCGGACTGATTATCGCAATAGAGTACCGCTCCATCCTCTCCGATAATCTGAACGGGCTTGTCAATGATGACGGCATCGTTCTCATAATGGCTTCCGCTGCGGAGGATAATCCGTTGATGCGGCCGGGCTGCGGCAATGGCAGCAGCCAACTCATCTTCCGAGCCTGCCGGAAGATAGATAGCTGAGCGGTCGCTCACACCGCGATCTTCTCCCTGAAAGTTTAATGCCGCCTGATAATCAGCTTCAATATCTTCAATTGCCTGTGAGAGGATTGCATCGACATCGGCTGTCGGAGAGAGAGCGACTTTGTCCGGAGTTTTCTTAGCACAATTAGAGAGCATTAAGGTGAGTCCTAGGGTTAGAAATACTGTTCGTAAAGTCATAATATTGAATTTTGTGGTGTTTTAATAAAAATATCACCACAAAGTTAGGACTAGCGCAAAAGGAATAATTGTAAAAAACGGACATCGCCCCAAAAAGAACCTCGACAGACTACTCAGGGAGCCAGCCGCTCGCGCTTCCACCCTCCGTTCTCATCAGGGCGGTATTGGATCCTGTCGTGTAAGCGATTGCTACGTCCCTGCCAAAACTCAAACCTATGAGGAATAAGAATAAAACCACCCCAATTTTCCGGGCACGGTAGTTTTTGTTCATCCTTGTGAGTTGCTTCGAGCTCGAGCACCTTCTGTTCCAACTCCGTCCGGCTTGGAATGACCTGGCTTTGGGGTGAGGCTATTGCGCCGATTTGGCTTCCTTTGGGGCGACTTTGGAAATAGGTCTCTGAATCCACCTGAGCTATCTTTTCAACACTGGCTTCTATACGTACCTGTCGCTGCATTGCTTCCCAGTAAAAAACGACGGCAGCCTTCGGGTTCCGGATAAGCTCCTGTCCCTTTC
>JALVDO010000195.1 GCA_027008975.1 Saprospiraceae bacterium
CACGAGGAGCCAGATTATACTGTCAATATTCATAAACAACAGGGAAGTAATCCTCATGCTTACCCTTCAGGGATTAATATTAATTATCCGGGAACTTTAGCTTCAAAATTTTTAGTTCGTCCTTCAATGCCAAATGAAGTAAATGGAGTTTCTTCTTACAATAGCAATGTTATGGACGTTGTGAATGTTGAGGCTAAACTAAAAAAATCTAACGTAGTGGGTGATGCCTATAAGTTAATAAAAGGAAAAGAATTCGAATCTCGTATTTCTTATAGTGCACTTATCAATGGGGCAGCTATTTATCCAGAGTATATGCATAATGCTAATGATCAATACATTGGTGGGTGGTCAAGGCAGGGAATTCATCCTTATGCTTATGCAGATGCTTCATCCCATCCCTATGATGATCATTACTTCACCGACTTTATCACTCGAATCCACCGCGATGACCCCATGGATGGCAACACCACCCCAACCATGTTCGCCTACTGCCCCCAAAGTGCTCGCTACAATGACGGCAGATACCAGCTAAAAGCCGTAGTGAAAGATGTAAGATACGTCGAAGATGCCGATGATGCTGACGACCACATCTTCGAAGGTCCAAGAAACGCCAATGGCGACCTAACTCCCATAGAGTTCGTCTTGGACAATTTCAAGCCGTTTATTCAATCTGTTCATGTTTTTTTTGATGACAAATTGGTTTATAATATGTCGTGGGAGTGCGATGACAGCTGTGATGGGATGCGACCAAATCAGGGGACTGTTTCATCAGAGGAACTAACATACAGCGATTTGCAGGATACGATGACTGTAATCGTGGAGGCTAGTGAGCCATTGACGGAGTTGAATCTCAGTATCCGAAGTTATGGGGATATTATTCAGCCACTTGAGACGATTCCTTCGCAGGTGGATACGAATGGAACTAAAATTTGGACATTTGTCGCCGATATATCAGATCATATTTATGAAGTACCGACCGGAGCAACTGGCGATATTCAATTATTATTTACGGGGCATGATCTGCATGGTGATGGTCAGCAGGCAAATGATTTGCTGAATATGAGTGATCATTGGTTTCCGGAGGGTGAGCGTGAGCCGGATACTTCCTGTGTGAAAATTCCGACAAGGACAGCTACCGGGTGGAGCATGGATTTTCCTTCAGGAACGGAGATGGCACATCATTTTTCCTTACCTTCACCTCTGTACTGCCCTAAGGAAAATCGACCGGATGACGGAAGGTATGTAATCAATGGGGATTCGACCGTAGTTGACAACTTTCCACCTTTTGTCGAAAGGGTGCAGATATTTACTCAAGGGGAGTTGTTGTACGACAGATGGTGGGATTGTATTGACGATACGGGTATCTATTTGGAATCATCCAATGCCGTGGTGACTCAAATTGATCATGATTATTTGGGACAATACGGTTTTTTTATTGTTGCTACCACGAGTGAATTGTTACCACAGTTGAAGTTGGAAATCCCCGGAGTTTATCCAATTACTTCCACTTCTGCTACTCCTAATACTTACGACTACACTTTTGAGGTACCTTTGAATGGGGATATACACCTAGATGAACTTATTCAATTGAAGTTTTCAGCAGAGGATATCGGTGATAACAAATTATTAAATTTGCTTGGTTTTAGTGACCATGATACTCCTGATAATCCTATCACCATTCCCAATGCTGCCGGTAGTGGCTGGAATAATCCCGATAGTATTCCACAGGGTATAGATTCGTTACATCGTATTCAGATAGTCTGTGGGCAAAGACCGGAGAAATCAGGTGTGGTAAGATTGGAAGTTATTGGAGGAGGCAATTGCTTTGATGTGACTGCAGATATTCAAAAATCAGCAGCAGACGCTAATACCGGTAGCATTGATTTGGATATTAGCGGAGGGATAGGCACGCAAGGGTATTTGTGGAGTAATGGTGCAACGGAGCAGGATATACAGGAACTTGCAGCTGGGCAGTATTGCATCACAATAACTGATCAACTTTGTTGCAGCCAAACATTCTGCTTCGATGTAGGAGTTTGTCCTTCCCTCACCATCAACAACCCTCAAATAACGCAACCTTCTACCTGCAATAGTAGCGACGGAGAGATTTGGTTTAGGTATGGTCCTCCTGCATCGGGTGGTGTATCACCTTACTCATTGACATGGAGTAATACCACAACGAGTACCATTCAAAACTCAGGACTGAGCTCCGGTGTTTATTATTTGACGGTGACAGATATGGAGGGATGTACTGCTACCGCTTCTTACAATTTGCTTAGCGATGGAACCCCCATGGTTGAGGTATGGGCGACACCCGGCTGTGCAGGGATGTCGAATGGAGAGGTGGAAGCCTTCGGATATACGACTGATGGTATAGGGGAGATGGAGTATCAATGGAGTACGGGGCAGACAACAGATTTGATTACCAATTTAGCCCCCGGTACTTATACTGTTACTGTCACGAACACCGACAATGGTTGTGCTACGACCGCCAGTATTGTACTGGAGGCTTATGAGGAGTCCTCACCTTTGGCGGTTAGTGCCGATGTCACGAACACCACCTGTTTGCAACCTACGGGTTCGATTGATTTGACAGTCACCGGTGGGGTGTTTCCTTATACGTTTTTGTGGCAATCGGATGGTGGTTATGTCTCCACTTCGGATGATTTGGAAGGATTGCCACCTGACAAATATTTTGTTAAGGTGACAGATTATTGCGGGACGGTTGTTGAGGATGTGTATGGTGTGGGGGAGTGTGAATTGGATGCGGAGATTGTGCTCAAAGAGAAGAAAAATACTTCTACCTATTACAATATAGCAGGAGGTTTAGAGTATAATAATGATGGACATCTCAAAGTGGAGGTGGAGGGTGTCTCCGACGAATACTTCTACCTATGGAACACCGGAAGTACTTCCAATTCAATTAGTGGACTGGGGTTAGGTATCTATACTGTAACGGTAACGGATGCAAGTGGTTGTTGCCTCACAGCAGCCTATACGATAGAAAGTTGTCCGGTAGGAGTTAATACTAGTTTCAATGTCAAGATACGAGGAGGACTAATTACAGAAAATGAAAATCAAATTACTTTGGATGCATTGATAAGTCTGGCAGGAAGTAGCTATACAACTAATATCCCTGACGACTATCTTGTAAGTTGGCAAGTGGGAAACGAAAATATCGCCGGTTCACCTCATTCTATTACGATAGACATTGCCGATTTGGATTTAAGCGATTTGCCCGAAGTCGTACTAAGGGTTGATAGCGGATGTGCTTCTAAATCCGTTTCAAAATATTTAATCAACTGTGATGATTCGTCCTCCAATACAGTACTGGGTGACTTTTTTATTACACCGGTCGTTACCCCATGTGCAGGTTTTTTCGACGGTGTGATAGATATAAATATTCCAGTTACTAATGTCCAGAATTTAATTGTCACTTTTAATGGTATTGATTATTCGGGTTCTCCACAGGGGGAGGATTATTCTATAAGCATCGGGGGATTAGCTCCCGGAACTTATCCTGTGGAGATTACCATTGATGGTTGTGGTTTTAGTTTTTCTTATAATTTGGCTTCACGACCTTTTGATAATCGCTCACTGGTATATGATGAGGACGCTCAGGAGTGCAGATATTCACAGTATTGTGGTTCTATTCCTGTGGGAACAAATACCACTAATCCTTTTTATGATTTTGAATTGGGTTGGACTTGTAAAGTACCCATCTTTTGCGGTGAAACTAGAGTCAGTGATGAGAAAATGAAACGATTAACATTAAGTGGAATCGAGTATTATTATTTATTGAATGAAATAATTAATAGTGGGAATCCTTCAGGTCTTTATTATCAAGCTCAGGACAAATTAGACATTTTTAGTTCAACTTATAATTATTGTGACCGATTAAAAGTTTGTCCCGTTACTCTTGCTGTGACATCCCATTCTGTTTCGGAACAATCAGTTGGAAGTGAGACAGATTCAAATGGATGCATCCATCTGGATTGCCCAGGTTTATCTGCAGCGGGAATCGCTAATATCATTAATTTTTCAAGTGTAGATACTGAGTTGTGTCCCGAAGATACACCCGAATTAATCTCCGATACTTATGGAGACTTCACAGACCTCGATTCTGCTCCGGGCAATCCATGTGTGCCTACCACACAAAAATTGGGTGTGCTAAAATATTAT
>JALVDO010000196.1 GCA_027008975.1 Saprospiraceae bacterium
CATTCGCCCTCTCGCCCCCTCGCCCCCTCGCCCATTCGCCCTCTCACTCCTTCACTCCTCCACTCCTTCACTCGTTTAGCTCCCGCAGAGGTACGCAAAGGTTTCGCAAAGGGTCGCAAAGGTTCTTAAATCCAGCTTAACCTGAAACCTTCCAACCTGAAACCTTCAATCATTTTACGCAATAAACACACACTAATATTGTCCAGACGACAAAATATTTTAAAAAAATACTCATAGAATTTGTTGGAATAAAAAAAAGGACGACTTTTGGCGCGTTATTTTACAGCTATAGTAAGTATAGTTGTCACTTTAAAATAAGGAACTACTTTGGTGTACACCTAAGTAGTTACAAAAAAATGAATAAAACCATGAGTAATTCAAAGGTTAGTTTTCTTGAAAGTGTGAACAGCTTTTTTGATAAAGCAGCTCCGCATACAGGATTGCCGGCAGGGCTCTTAGAGCAAATCAGAGTTTGTAATGCCGTTTACCGTATCAAGTTTCCTGTGAAAATGGGGAATGAAGTAAAGGTCATCGAAGCTTATCGAGTACAACATTCCCACCACCGTACACCCACCAAGGGCGGTATTCGATTTGATATGGGGGTGAACCAGGATGAGGTAATGGCATTAGCTACATTGATGTCTTACAAATGTGCCATCGTTGATGTCCCTTTTGGTGGAGCAAAAGGTGGTATCAAAGTTGATCCTAAAAAATTATCGACAAGCCAATTAGAACGCGTTACTCGACGATATACCACCGAGTTAATCCGCAGAAATTTCATCGGTCCGGCGATTGATGTACCCGCACCTGATTATGGCTCCGGGCCAAAACAAATGGCATGGATTTATGATACCTATCGGGCATTCCATCCCGAGGACTTGAATGCCGCTGGCGTCGTGACCGGGAAGCCGGTAACCCAACAGGGTATTCGCGGTAGAACAGAGGCAACAGGGCGTGGTGTTTTTTACGGAATTCGAGAAGCATGTGAGAGTACTAAGGACATGAAGGAGCTCGGCCTTACTCCCGGTATTGCCGGTAAGAGGGTCGTCGTCCAAGGATTGGGTAATGTTGGTTCTTTTTCCGCCACCATCTCTCAGGAAGAGGGTGATGCCTTAATCGTAGGGGTAGTCGAGTACGAAGGAGCTATCTATAAAAAAGACGGCATCGATGTGAAAAAATTACTCAAAGTCAGAAAGGAAACCGGCTCTATCTTAAATTACCCCGATGTGGATACCAAGTTGGAGCAAAAGGATCGCAATAAAGGACTCGAATTCGATTGTGATATCCTGATTCCGGCCGCTTTGGAAAATCAGATTACGGTAGACAACGCAAAGAACATTAAAGCAAAAATCATTGCTGAAGCTGCCAACGGGCCCATTACCGCCGCAGCAGAAGTGATTTTGGATAAAAAAGGAATTTTGATCATTCCTGATGTCTATTTGAATGCAGGTGGAGTGACCGTTTCTTATTTTGAATGGTTAAAAAATTTATCGCACATGCGCTTTGGGCGTATGAACAAGAGATTCAATCAACGACAATTTGATTTGATCCTCGGACAAGTTGAAGGACTGACCGGTAAGAACGTCAATGCACGTGACCGCAAAGTGATTGCTAGGGGTGCTGATGAAATTGATTTGGTGCGCTCCGGATTGGAAGAAACGATGATTAATTCTTATATCGAAATCAGGGAACTGAAAAAGAGAAAGAAAAAAATTGATAACATGCGTACGGCCGCCTTTGTTACTGCACTTCAGAAAATAAGCAGCGATTATCTCGCAATGGGTATTTTCCCATGATAAAGCTTAGGCAAACCATTTTCGGGAGGCTTGCCTCCCGAATTTGAAATTACAAAATACAATACTTTTTTACTCTTTTTTGCATATCCCGAGCCAACTCATCCCTTTTTATAGATGACAATCGCGGCAATATTGATACCGCGATAGCGTTAGGTTTTCACACCATTCATTTTTTGGAAGGGAGGACGAAATGGGATGCTTTGATTTGTGAATGGCAACGTTAAAATGGGTAAGTAGTCACTCAAAATCAAAAGAATGAATCGTAGCGTCTCGGATTGGGTCAATGGATTACTGGATGATTTTTGGGACGTTTATTACCCCAACATCCCAAGGCGAACGCATGCCACTGAAAGCAAATGCAAAGCAATCGAGAACGAAATAGACCATCACATTTCCTACTCCAGCTTGTCCAATTACTTTAGAGGACGTGGGTCCATGCCGACGGACAGCACCAAGAATATTCTCGCTTTTTATGTGTTGATGCATTGGCAGAAGAAGTATCCTCAATTGGGGATTGAAGTCGATGAAGAAACCGCCGAAGCTGCCCTTTCCAGAAACGACAAACCCAATAATTTTTTGCTGGCCTACTACCAATTGAAAGGGCAGGTATTGCTGGGGAGGAAGGAGTTGCCGGAAGGGGGTGAACCGTTGCAGCTTGGTTTTGCACTATTCCCCAAGGGGGATTTTAGGTTCTTTAAGCGAAGTTTTTGGCTGAATCTGGCATTCGTGTTATTAATACTTGGTGCTTTTATTTGGAGGCAATTGACTAGTGATACTCCAATCCCATCTTTTAATCAAACGGATTTGAGCTATCGGCAAAATTTAACGATTATCGCGCTTTTTCACGTGGGAATGATTGCCCTGCTTATGGTGCTGTTTTATACCATTTCGGATGGTCGAAAAGCTCACCTTAGTGCTAGGGGTAAGGATGTTCGTCAGGGCATTCTTTTCTTCCAGCGCGGGTGGCTGGGTATTTATTTTAGTTGGCTTTTGTTGTACCTTTGGTTATCTTTCAAATGGTATTATGAAGGGCAGTTGGTACTTCGTCAGGATGCGCAATTAGGTTTCTTCTCGGCTGCCAGTTGGGCTGTCGCTGATGTGTTGAGCCTTGCCAGTACCTTTCTTTTTTTCTATCTTTTTAATTTACTGGACACGCGAAAAGGAAAGGGGGATATGAGCCGGGTTTTTAATAAAATTGCAGCATCTTTGGGAAAGTTGTTGTATTTATTTACGGTTGTTGTCTGCTTTTCTATTCTGGATCGATTTTATGAATTGGGAGCCTTCGAGAATATTGGCGTCCTGATTTATTCGCTGCTGACGGCGCTTTCGATGCTCTATCTGTTTGGTCGCCTTGATAGCCACCACTTCAACACCAATCGACTAATTTTAGCCCCACTGTATATCTATGCATTGCTGCAAATGGTATGGGGTAGTGTCAATTCTGACCCCAATCACTATCTTTCCATCGCCTTATTCTTTATGGCCTTTTTGTTGAAGATATATTTCTTCTTTCTAATGACAAAGTGGCTAAGGAATGGTAATTTGGAGCGTTATTTCGGGCAGGTGTATTGAGAGTTAAAACAGCTATAAGCTACAATTCATCCACCCAAAACTACAATTGGGTCGGATTTCTTTTTAAATTCATCGTAGAAGTAGGAGTATTGCATTAAAAAAGCAATGAACAGAATATTTTTCCGAATTACTTTCTTTTGTTTTTTAAGTATTTTTGCTTCTGGTCAGCAATCAAAGGAGGCCGGTTATGTGAAAATGAATGCTGATTTAGCATTTTTAAAAGCAGTTTTGTACGAAGCTCATCCCGCTGCCTTTCAGTACATAAGTCGGGATTCATTGGATGGTCTGTTTGCTGAGATGGCGTTTGATAGTTCTGAAAAAGTATCAATATTGGAGCTTGAAAAAAGGGTGCGAGTCCTGCTAAATAGGGTTGGGTGTGTTCACACCAGCATCACGGGCTCAGTCTTTGAGGCAGACGAAGGAATGACTATGCCATTTGATGTTTTCGCAAAAGGCAATCGGATATGGATAAAGGAGGATTTGGCCGACAGTTCTTCATCGTTGATTGGTAGCCGCCTTTTGGCTATTAACGGGCATGACGCCCAAACCATGATTAATGAAATGAAAAATTATCATTCTTCCGACGGCTATCGTTCGACCCTTATGGATGCATTGATAAATTCAAACAACTGGTTTAGTCATCTTTACCAATACTATTTTGATGCTGATTCAGTACGGACTTATCAATTGCTGACGAATGATGCTGATACCCTAGTTATTCGCAGGGCAAATATCAAGGTTGTAGCCAAAACTACAACAAATGACTCCCAATGGATAAAATATGACTCGAATGTCTCACTAAG
>JALVDO010000197.1 GCA_027008975.1 Saprospiraceae bacterium
GGATTTGTTTAAGACCATCCCCTTGATTAGTGACAATAGCCCTGAATGGGTGAAAATGATGTACAGCGAAGCGCCCAACTACTACGAGGTAGAGGCAGCTTATAATGCGTATTACAGTGACCACATTTTTGAAAAAAACACCCATACACAAAATTACAAATATTGGAGTCGAATAGTAGCGACGGAAGAATATCTTCAGCCGGATGGCAGTATCTATGTGCCGACTGTTGAAGAAGCCAACGAAAAAGAAGCCTTCCTCCAACAAAAATATGAGCGATATCGCGAGACTCAAGGGATTTCCAGTAGAGCGGGTAATTGGACGGCTATCGGTCCATTTGAGACCTTTGATACGGGTGGGTCAACTTACCAGTCAAGGCAGACCAATGTCTACGCCATTTCTCAGGCGCCCTCCAATCCCAATGTGTTATACGCAGGCGCTGAGGGTGGCGGCTTATTCAAGACTACGGATAAGGGGTTGAATTGGACCTCCATTGCAGATAATCTTAACTTGGGAGGTATTGGTGCCATAGAGATTGACCCCAATAATGAAAATATCGTTTATATGGGACAGGGAAACCGGCTATATAAAACGACCGACGGTGGGGCAACCTGGAGTGTTTTGCAGGATATCTACCAATTGTATATCAGAGATATTTCAATCAACCCTTCCAATACTAATATTGTATTAACAGCAGGAGCCAAGGGGCTGAAAAGAAGCACAGATGGTGGAGCTACCTGGACGGATATTCTTACTGATCAATGCTGGGACATAGAGCTAAAAACGGACGACTCAAATACTGTTTTTGTCGCCAAGACGAATCCCGCCACTAATGTCACGGAAATATGGAAGTCCACAGATAAGGGAGCGACTTTTACTGCAAAAACATCAGGGTGGTTTATGCCTTGCAATGGTGTTGCTGCTTCTACCGGAGGGGCGCGAATAGGAGTGACGGATGCGGATCCAAATCGAATATACGTCATTTTGATAGGAGAAGAAGATGATGCCTGTGACGGAGGCGTCAATGATAATAATTTTATTGGTGTTTATCGAAGTGACGATGCCGGAGAGACGTGGAGTACACCTTATGATGGAGATGGTGATGGAAATCCTGACAACGAGCCGGGTGGTCCCTACAGTAACGACCATTGGTGCCTTACTTCTTTTAGTCCTTACTTCTCTTGGGGAGGGTATTATAATCAGGGGTTTTATGATTTGGCAATTGATGTTTCGGATACCAATGCCGACAAGTTTTTGGTGGGTTCTTTGAATCTCTTTATGTCGGATGATGGCGGTGTTACCTATACCGGCTGGGGAGGTTATGTTTGCGATGCTTGTGGTAGCGGATACAGGCATCCGGATATTCAAGAGATAGAAATTAATGGTAGTGATGTCTGGGTTTGTGATGACGGAGGGGTGGATTACTATGATAGCAATTTTAACTATATTTCTTCGCGAACAAAAGGTATCAATGGTTCAGCCTATTGGGGGCTGGGACAAGGATGGAATGATGATGTTGTCACAGGAGGACGATACCACAATGGCAATGGGGCACATTATGAGGGCTATGGTGCAGGGAAATTTATTGCTCTCGGAGGTGGAGAAGCTGCTACCGGTTACGTCAATCAAGGTGAAAACCTAAAAGTTTATCATAGTGATATAAGTCCTAAAAAGCTACCCGAAACGCTTACAGGTGGAGTGATCAGCATTTCCGGTTATAGTATGTACCCCAATGAGTCCTATGTCTCCAATCAAAAGAGCGAAATCGTTACAGACCCACGCTCGTGGAATACCTTATACCTTGGGAAGGATAATAAACTGTGGAAGAGTACCGATGGAGGAAGTTCGTTTACCGCCATAGGGACATTCGGTTCTGTTGCCGGCGATAAGGTGTTGGGTATTGAGATACCTAGGAGCAATCCGGATGTCATTTATGTCGTCCAAAGAATTAACGGTGGTGGAAAAGTATGGAAAACGACTAACGGAGGTGCAAGTTGGTCGCAATTATCATTGCCCGCTACTACAAGAGAAATGTATATTTCGGTTAGTACAGATGATGAGAACGAAATTTTTCTGGCTTTGGACAATGGTTATTCTAGCTCGAATAAGATATTTAAATCAACGAATGGAGGTGCCTCCTGGACCAATATTTCAGATCCTATTTTTGATGGAGAGTACCCTAAAGGTATTCAGGTACAAGATGGTACGAACGGAGGTGTTTATGTTGTTACAACCAAAAAGGTTTACTACAAAAATAATTCAATGGGCTGGCAGTTATTTTCCGATGGTTTGCCGGCAAGGATAAATTACGAAGGATTTTTACCCTTTTACCGAGATGGAAAAGTAAGACTGGCGACTGAGAATAGAGGTATTTGGGAAAGTCCGTTTTACGAACAATCTACGCCTATTGCCCAACCTATGGTGAGTGCAACCTCCGTCTTTTGCTCCAGAGATGTTGTGCAGTTTGAAGATTATTCTATTAGAAAAGCCGGGGCTACCTGGAGTTGGTCCTTCTCTCCTACACCACAATGGGTTAGTTCGACTACGGTTCGCAATCCACAGGTGATCTTTGGTGCGGTGGGGAGCTACGATGTTACGCTGACTGTCACAGATGCCAACGGCTCGGATACCAAAACGGTCACCAATATGGTCACGATTGCAGCAGAATGCGATCCTGAAGTGGTGCCGGGCAATGCGATGATGTGTTCTTCATCGGGAGATTATGCCAATATTCCCGATATCGGCTTATCCACCAACTCTGTTACATTTTCTGCATGGGTAAAACCCAATGGAACACAACCTGATTACACAGGAATAGTCTTCAATGACGGGACAGCTGCCGGATTTAATTTTAGGGAAGGCAAATTAGCCTATCACTGGCCTAATGGCGCCTGGTGGTGGGACTCAGGCCTTGTCGTCCCCGAAAACGAATGGTCGCACGTCGCTATGGTAGTGACACCTTCCGGGGTGACGCTTTATGTTAATGGCACAGGTGCCACACATAGCTTTAGTACGGGAGTCGTTAGTCTTGGAACAATGAAAATTGGGTCATACAAAGGATGGGGCAGCAGAAACTTCAAAGGAGAAATTGACGAAGTATGCATTTACAACCGCTCCCTTAGTCAGGATGAAATTCGAGACTTGATGCATCTGACAAAAATACCAACCAACGATGCGAGTTTAGTGCATTATTATCAGTTTAACAGACCTTCCGGTATCATAACCGACAGAGTCGGGATATTGCATGCGACGCTTACCGGCGGAGCCACTCGTTCGACTTCGACCGCTCCGGTAGGGGGAGGTGTGAGCAATCGGATGACCGTTAACAGCAGTGGGGCTTATTCGTTTGCCGGTACCGACCTGACACTTGATTTCGCATCGGGAACCTATCCTGATGGAGACTTGGTTGTTAGTCGAATCGATGTTGCACCTGATCAAAATCCGGGTGTGAACCCAACGCCAGCCAATCGGTATTGGATTATCAACAACTACGGAATCAATTCGACTTTCACCCCTTTGAATAGTATCAAATTTGGAGGATTATCTGGGATTATTACTTCCCATAACGGAAGCGAATACAAATTGCACAAGCGGAGCTCAACGGCAGATGGCAATACCTGGGGCACGGAGATTGATGCAGGTGACGCAGCAACATCCACAAGCGTGACCTTTAGTACGGGGAATGGCATTTCGAGCTTTAGCCAGTTCGCTATTAATAGGGCAGCGCCATTGCCCGTTGAGTTGTTAAATTTTACAGTAAGGAAAGGAAAGGGAGATGTTGCCATTTTAGAATGGCAGACTGCCGTCGAAATAAATAGTAGCCATTTTGAAGTCGAGCATAGTTCGGACGGAGAGCATTTTGTTCATCTTGCCAGACTGGATGCTAAGGGTAGTCCGGAGCATGGTGAAAATTATGCGCTCGAAGACAAGCAAATTGCCATTGGCATGAACTACTATCGACTTAAAATAGTGGATAAAGACGGCAGTTTTTCCTATTCCCCTGTCAGAAGTATCCTGTTGAGAGCATTGCCCGAAAATATCATCGAATATCCCAACCCTCTGAGTGGTAATCGACTGCTGACCTTTGAAAGTGGCTTGAAAGTCGATTACAAAGTTGACATTTATGACGTGAATGGCAAGCAGGTTTTACACAATGAAATACAGGGCGGCAA